>DASQAY010000301.1:0-8204 GCA_035635515.1 Candidatus Eiseniibacteriota bacterium
AGGTAGCCGTGAACTTGTCGGTCGGTGCGCCATGAGTTGGCGTGACCGTCAGACTGGCCAGCGAAGCGGCCTGGGCCGGCACAGCCGTCAAGGCGACAAGGGCTGAACCGAGCACGAGCCCCAGCCGGACTATGGGCGTAATGATGCGGTGAGACCTTTGCATGGCATCATCGTCATCCACGCCCGGTGTCTGCTCCGCGCTGCAGACGCAGGGTTTTCTGGACCTGCTTTTGCAGCAGAGCGACGCGGTCGTGGCGGATCCGAACGACGCGGGGGCGCCTACGGGATGACCTGGATCGTTCCCCGAGCCATCGCCTCGGAATCGAAATCGCGCCCCAGTTCCCAGTAAAAGAGCAGGTCGACTGCCGGCGCGGAGGGTGGCACGGCCAGCTCCATGGCGAACGTGACGCTCCCACCGGCAGGAATCGCGCCAACCGGGCGGCAATTCAGTGCATAGCTCTGCTCGCCCAGCCTCGGGTCATCCTTCCATCCCCCTTCCACGTAGCTGGGACATGCCGGTCCCAAGGTCACCGGCGTAGATGTAATGTTCTGGAGGGTCACCGTGTACCTGAGATGGTTGCCAGCCCGCACCTGAGGGGGAGCCTCAAGCGTCGCGACCAGCCGGTGGGGCACCGGCGGCGGCTCTGGGAAGTTAAAGGGCTGAAATGGTGTGACCCGAATCGGGCTGTTGCAGGGGATTAACGGGTCGCCTGGGATCGTCACAGTCGTCTCTAACGAATCACCTGGCAGTCGGAGAGCGATTGCACTCGCTGAGGCTGCTCGGTGTGGGCAGCCTTGGGTCGCGGCGTAGGAAGATGCGAGCCACTCCAGGGTGACTGCGGCCTGGTCGGGTCCATTTAGATCCGGGTCCTCGGTATGGGGCGCTAGGAGCACCGGCCTCTTGCGCCAGTCGGGCCAATCGGAGATTGCCTGGTAGATCAGGACTATTTCATTGCCCCCCGCCGAGAGCAGGCGCACTCCGGCGACACCGTTAAGCAAACAGCGGCTCGCGGTCCGGTTCCGAAGCTGGATTACCGTGTAGGGCACTCCGCTGCCAGGAGGAAAGGAGCCGCCGAATTGGATCACCAAGTCGGTCGCGCGACAGGGCGGCGTGTCGGGCGGAATAACGAGCGGTGGCGGCGTCGGAAACAGGGGCGGACCCGCTGTCAGTGGCAGCCAAGGAATCGGGGTTGGCGTGGCAGAGCCAGCGCCAAGCTGCCGCGTCGCAGCACACCCGGTCAGCAGCAGGGCCGCCAGAAGCGCGGCAGCGGTACGGGCCAGCATCCTGCCTGGAATAACGGCAGGCGGGCCAGGGGGTTACTTTGTACGCTTCGGCCGGCGACGCGATTCGGCGTCTTCCCGGGCTTCGTACGTGCCGGCAACTTCACGGTCGATTTCCTGAAGCGCCTTCTTGACCTGTGTCCGCAGCGGCTTGCCCCGGCCCTCGTCAGCGATCTTCTCTAGCGCTTGCCCGGGGTCCTGGGCGTGTTCCTCCGGATGGCGCTCCGACTCGATCGACCCGCGGGAGATCGTTTCGCCTGCGGTTTGGTAGCGTTCTTCGGAGCCTTCTTCATGCCATGACTACAGGTCCCACCATTTCCGTAAGTCAGGCGCGCCAACTCGCCATCACGCGGCAGGGCCTGGCCGGGAACCATCGCCCCAACGGCATCCTGGATTTGGTCCGGCGGATCGGCTGCCTGCAGCTGGACCCGATCAACGTCGTGGCCCGCAGCCATCTCCTAGTTCTCTGGAGCCGGCTGGGCACCTTCGACCGGGCCGAGCTGGACCGCCTGCTCTGGAAGGACCGTGCCCTCTTCGAGTATTGGGCCCACGCCGCGTCAATCGTTCTGACAGAGGACTACCCCCTCCATGCCGGAATGATGCGGACATGGATCCGCCGCAAGTCGCCCTGGGCGAAGCGGTTTGGGGAGTGGGCCGACCAGAACCGATCCCTGCGGCGACACGTCCTGGCGGAGCTGCGCCATAAGGGGCCGGTGGCGTCCAGGACGTTTGAGGATCGGGCATCGGAAACCTGGCAGTCAACCGGGTGGACTCGGGACCGCAACGTCGGCCGGATGCTGGACTACCTCTGGACCACCGGCCGGGTTATGGTCGCGGGGCGCGCCGGCAACGAAAAGCTGTGGGACCTGGCGGAGCGCTGCTTGCCGCCATGGACGCCACGCGAGCGGCTGACCCAGCGCGAGATCACGCGAAGGGCGGTCCAGCGCTCGCTGCGCGCGCTCGGTGTGGCTCGGCCCCGCGACATCGCCAACCATTTCATCCGCGGCCGGTACGTTGACCTGCCACGGGTGCTGAAGGAACTGGAACGGGTCGGCATCATCGTCCCGCTGAGTGTGGTCGACGGCAAACAGGCGGTACGCGGCTCGTGGTACATCCACGCCGATGACTTGCCCCTGGTCGAGGAGCTGGGCAAGGGCGCGTGGGCACCTCGTTCCACGGTCCTCTCACCTTTCGACAACCTGATCTGCGACCGAGCCCGGAGCAAGGACCTGTTCGGCTTCGACTTCCGGATGGAGATCTACGTCCCCGCCGGCAAACGACAGCACGGGTACTACGTGCTGCCGTTTCTCCATGGCGACCGGTTCGCCGGGCGCGTTGACCTGGCATTGGATCGGGCGCAAGGGCGTCTCGTGGTCAGGGCGGTGCACGCCGAGCCCCGCATTGATAGGGAGGCGGGCCGGGCGCTGGCCGTAACCCTCAAAGAACTGGCCGACTTCCTGGGCGCGCAGACGATTGAGTACGGGCGAGTGCCGTCTGCGTGGCACAAGGCGCTGGTTGCTGATAAGTAACCCCCACCCTACAGCCTCCCCCGGGGGGGAATGGTCACTCGCAGACGCGGTGGTCCGGGTCGAGGAGCACCGTCAGGAAGTCGTGGGCGTCCAGGCCCGCCCCCAGGCCCGTTCCGACGATCGTGCCTATTAATCCGGCTCCCGGGAATGGCTTCCAATAAACTCGCTCGTTCTCCACCACGAGGATTCGCGGACCTCCGGGGACAGCCCTGACCCCGCCTGGAGAACGCACGAAGCCGTGGATGTCCCAGAAAACCGTGTAGTCAACGCCCGAGATCGTGAACAGCTCGTTGGCGGCCCCTCCGGCGGTTCCGTAGAGGTTCCCGGCCGCGACGGCATTATGCAAGAGATCGTGCGGGCCGAAGGCAGCATCCACAAAGGGGTTGTCGAGCAGCCCGATCGCGAGGTCCCTCAACGAGTGGGCGAGCGAGCGGCAGATCGTCGCGCTGCTGAGGCCCTGGAAGTCCTTCAAGCCGGTGTAGAGCAGGTTCCCCAGGCAGGCGGCGAAGGTGCCAATGGCCGTAGCCCGGTGGAACTGGTCAGCCACCAGCGCAATGTATTCGATGAACAGCGCCCCGCTTGGGTCGTTGAAATCGACTGGATCATTGGCGGCATAGGGGTAGGGGTTCAGATGTCGGATCGGGTCTTCACTGAGGAAGCGGCCGCTGTTGGGGTCGTAGTAGCGAGCGCGGTAGTAATAGAGGCCGCTGCTGGCGTCGTATTCACGCCCGGTGTACCTCAGCGGGTTCGTGACGGACCCGGTTGATGCGCCGGGCACGCCGAAGGCGTCGTAGGAGTAGGTCGCCGCGGTGGACCCCGCGAGATCCGTAAGCGCCACCACGCTGTTCGAGCCGTCCCGGACATAGAAGTAGCGCTGCCCGCCCCGGGTCATCTCGAGCTGCTGGTCGACGGTGGGGAGGCCGATGTAGCCGGCGACCAGCGTGTTCGCACCATCGTATTCGGCCGTCAGGTTCGGCCCATCGTAGGCGTACCGGGTGACCACGCCTGCCGCATTGACCGCGACTCGCCGACCGAAGGGGTCGTACAGATAGGAGACGACCGACCCGCTGGGCAGCGTGATTCCGATGAGCTGACCACGGCCGTTCCACGTGTAGCGGGTGACCGCACCGGTGGCGTCGGTCTTGGTGAGCATGCGGCCGCCGGCGTCATACGTGTAGGTGAAGGTCCCATCGGAGGTCATCCGGTCGCCCGCGTCGTAGGTGTACGCGCTGGTGCCGCGCGAAAGACGGTTGCCCCTGGCATCGTACGTGTACGCCACCGTCGCTGCGCTGGTCGCCACCGATGTGAGGGATCCAAATGCGTCGTGCGTGTAGCGGGTGACGGCGCCGCCGGCGTCGGTCACCGAGGAACGACGCCCGGCGGGATCCACCGTGTAGCTCGAAGCCGCGACGATCCCGGCTGCCAGCCGCGACTGGATGCCGGCCAGGTGGCCGGCGGTGTCGTAGGTCATGCTGTCCGAGACACCGTTTGGCCGGGCCAGCCCCACCGGCCGGCCGAGGCCGTCGTAGGTGATTCCGAAGCTGCCGCCCGCGGGGTCGGTCACGCCAATGAGCCGTTCAAGGCTGTCGTATGCATACCGTGTCGTTCCCGCAGGGCCGGTTGCGCTCAGCCGCCCGCCGACCGCGTCATACGTGTATGTCATCCCGGTGGTCGGGATGCCGCTGCCCCCGACCGCCGAGGTCGTTTCACCGCCGACCCGGCCGGCCGGGTCGTAGGTCAGGGCCACGGAGGCCGATTCGTTCTGAACCTGGACCGGCCGACCCAGGGCGTCGTAGGCGGAGGTCGTGACCTGGGAACCGACGGCCTGCCGCACCAGCCGGCCGTTGGCGTCGTATGCGTAGGTGGTCGTGGGCCCGGACGGGTCAGCGGTGCTGAGGATACGGCCGTTGGCATCGTAGGTCAGGGTCGTGGCATGGCCCGAGAGGTCGCTGGTGGAGACCTGATGGCCCAGCCCGTCGTAGGTGAAGCTCACCCGGTTGCCAGCCGCGTTCGTAATCGCGGTCAGCTGGCCGGCCGCATCGTAAGTGAAATTGATAGCGGCCCCCAGCGGGTCGATGGCGCTGGTGACTCGGCCCGAGCCATCGACGGCGAAGCGGGAAACCGCGCCGGCCGGGTCGGTGACCTGGACCGCATGACCGCCCGCGTCGTAGACGTAACGCGTCACGTTGCCGAGGGAGTCAGTGATGGTGAGCGGATGCCCTTGCGCGTCGTACGTCATCTGGACCGAACCATCCGAGCGCGTCACGGTGAGCAAGTTTCCAGCCGCGTCGTAACTGTACCGATTCGGCGTCGTGCCGTCGGGCGCGGTGACCGACAACAGGTCCGCGTTCGCGTTGTAAGCGTAGGTCAAGACCCGGCCCAGGGCGTCGATCCCCTGGACCGGGTTCCCGGCGGCGTCATAGGTGGCCCGGATGGTGATCCCGCCGGGGTCGGTGCGGCTGGTCGGATGTCCCTCGGAGTCGTAGGTGGAGGTGGTGGTCAGCGTTGGCCCGGTGGTTGGCACGACGTCCGAGCGCACCAGGTCGCCCAGATCATCGTAGGTGTCAATCCTGGTCGCCAGGGCCATCGGATCGGTGAAGGTCTGCTTTTGCCCGGGGACGTCGTTGCTGATCGGGGAGCGGTTGCCGTTGGCGTCGATGACGGCGACCAGCCGGCCGGCGGCATCGTACTCCAGCCTCTGCAGCACCGTGCCCGTGGCGCCGGTGACGCTGGTCAACCGTCCAGAGGCGTCGTAGGCATAGGTCGTGACATTACCGTCCGGATCGGTGGAAGAGGTCAGGTTACCGGCTGCGGAGTACGCGTAGGACAGCACCTGGCCCGAGGGGCCCGTCACCCGGCTGATCCGTCCCTGGCTGTCGCGGGTGAAGGTCAGCGACGCACCGTTCGAGGCATGGACGCCGGAAGCGTCTACCGTCAGCGAGTTCCCGTTGCGATCGGTCATGGAGACCAATCCGGAGGTCGTGTCCAGGATCAGGACCTGGCCCTGGCGCGTCGTGAGGCGGAAGCGGCTCGGGTTGTAGGGTCCACCCGAGTTGCCAATGAGGTTGCCGTCGAACTGGTTGACCAGGGTGGTATCGATACTGGCGGCGGCCTCGAGCTTCGAATGGGTACCCGGCCGAGCCGTGAACGCGGCGGTTCCCTGGAAGTAGAGGATCCCGCTGCCACCGATGGGGGTGAAGTCGAAAATCTCCTGCTGACCGTCCGGGTAGGTCACGGTAACGTAATGGGGAGTGGTGGTCTTGAACCCCCAGTCGCACTGTCCGAAGGTGCAGCGGATTGGGTACTCGGTCCAGCCTCCCGCCCCCAGTTGGCGGTTCGCCGTAATCGCGAAGTTGGACACCGACACCCGCCAGTGGGTTCCGAAGTCCGTGCTGCGGGTGTCGATGGAGTCGTAGGTTCGGGTCAGCGCCATCTGGAAGCCGCTGACCGGTACCAGGAGGTCGCGGATTGTGGTCACGTAGCGGCCCAGCTTGAGCGAGCCGGCCACCGCCACCGTGGTCGTCAGAGACTGGGTGCCCCCGCCGCTGGCAGTGGCCGAGACGGTGATGGCGTAGATATCATTCCGCAGCAACGTTGGGTCGAAAATCGCCAGCGGCGATGGCGGGGAGCCGGTTCCGGCCTTCAGCGTCACGACGGTTCCGCCCGCCGCCGGTTGATATGTGAAACTCCAGTTCTGGATTGACTGGCCGGCCGGCGGGGCAATCACCGCGTCGATCGCCACCGGCTTGGTCACCACCGTGCCATCGGCGGGGGATGGGCTCGTGATCGCCGGCCCCGCCTGCCCGGCCGTGCCCCCACCGGGGATCACCCACGTGACGGATGTCGTGTTGGAGACCACTCGCAGCCCGAAGATGAATGCCGTGGCGTTGACGCCGTCGGTCCCAGCCGTGTAGCCAACGTAGGAGAAGGTCGCCACGCCGCTGGCGTCGGTGTTTTGGTGGAGTTGCTGCCCGTTGGCTCCGGAGACGATCAGGGTTAGCGGCAGATTGGCCACCGCCTTGCCGCTGCCGTCCATTGCTGCCACCGTCACGACTTGCGTCTGCCCCACCATGTGGCCCTGAGCCAGAGCGGGCGCCAGGGTCAGGGTGTCCGAGGGTGGCAACGGCACGTTAATCGCCGTCCCGCCGCCGCCGATCCGCTGCCAGGACAGAGACTCGTTGCGCTGGCAGGCGAGGTCGTAGCCGAACGTGTTCAGGATCTGGCCGGTGTCCCTAAAGTCGGTCGTCACCGTACCCTGCGTAACGTGGATGACGGGGATGAGGCCGGAGTTCACCCCGCATGGGGTGCCACCGAAGTCGGAGGTGTCGAAGTTGTCGCCGGCCGTCCCGCTCAGAATCATGATCTGGTGTGGGGGGATGGTCAGGTTGCGAGGCCAGATGTCAAAGTGGGCACCACTGATGTCCACCGTCACGTGGTCGAACGTGATAGGGCTATCCGAGCTATTGTCGAAGCGCATGGCTCCGTTGTCACAGCAGCCGCCGCCCACGAACACGACGCCGGGGGAGCCTTGCCACGGGAAGGGAAAAATACTGCCGGCGGGCCGTAGCCCATCCGCGTAGCCCACGTAGACGGACAGTGGCGAGGTCGCCGCCGTGAACGTGGCGACTGTCATGGTCAGCGAGAGCTGGCTGCCGCAGCAGGAAAAGTAATCGAGCTCATACGGATACGCGCCCGCGGCTGGGAAGAACACGGTCACCGGATAGGTCCCCGGTGACCCGGGACCAGGCTGGTTGAAGGCGCCCTGCAGCGGATACCCGTTAAAGGGCGTGGTCCCCGACGCCGGCGGGTTCTCGTAAGAACCGCTGACCCGGGTCGCGCCGTTACCGAACCCCAGCAGGAAGCCGTCGGCGGTGAAGACGTTGAAGGTTACGTCGCCGGCCTTGCTCACGAACATGCTGGCCGTGAAGACCGCATCGAACGTCTTCAGGGTGCCCAACCCGGCCTGCGCTCCATTGCCTTGCGCCACGATGGTTCCGGTGAAATCGCCGTTGAGGTCAGTCGTCACATCGGTGAACGGGCGGGTCAGCGGACCGACCCCCGAGATGTTATTGATGACGATTCCGCTGGGCGGGTTGAAGTCGATCGTCGGGAAGCTCTGCGAGAACGCCGGTATATCGCCCGGCTTGGCCGCAAAACTCAGCGCCGAGGCCGGCTCGGCAAAGAAGTTGCCGATCGCCGTGCTGGTGGTGACGGTCTGGATTTCCGAACGGACCTTGACGGTCACCTGGGTATCGAAGGCGCTCGTTACGGGGCCATACAGGTTGGCGTTGGCGTCTTTCCACGACACTGCGGCCGTGTCGGTCAGAGTGCCCGCCGGCCCAGACGCCGGGATGGCATACGAGGCCGCGGCAGTGGCGGCCGCCCCGGCCGCCA
>DASQAY010000302.1:0-3893 GCA_035635515.1 Candidatus Eiseniibacteriota bacterium
CCCCTGGCGTCCAGGTTTCGGCCAGATACACCGTCTGGCCGTCTGCCGCGAGGATGGCATCGGCCGGTACGAACTGGTCCTCCAACAGGCCGGCGCCCCGGGAGACCGCCAGCGCCTGGATCTCCAGGGTTGCCGGCTGGATCAGCACCGCCTGCACCCGCCCGCTGGGTGTCCCCAGCGCATCGGTCTCACTGCCCAGGAGGATCTCGTCACGCCGGCCCGCCGGCTCGGGCGCGGGTCGGCCCGAGATCGTGACCATCGCCCCGGCGGAGCGGAAGGCCAGCACCAGAGCGGCCGCGATGATGGCCAGGACAAAGCCGCCCATGAACACGACGGCCGCCAGGTTCAGGTCCATGACTCAGGAAATTATGGCTGGTCGGCTCAAACCCTCTTGTTGCGCCCGAGGTGCGGATCAGGCGGCGCTTGGCCGGAGCGAAACAAAGAGGCAGGAGATTGCTCTCCTGCCTCTGATGGGCTGGGGAAGCCCCTGGGCTAGTCTTCGTCGCCGCCGAAGTTGTGCTCCACCTCGACCACGATGATCTTGATCTCAACCACCACGATCGTGCAGGTCACCACCACCACACCCGTCGTCTGTCCGTCGCCGAGGGACTCCAGCTCAATCAGCTGAAGGTGCGCCAGCTCGTTCTGCTCGTCCTCAGGCGTGATCACGGCGAGCTGCTGGAAGTGCTCTTCGTCTTTCTGGATGGCGGTCACGAACGGGCTGACGGCGCCGTGGATCGTCACCTTGGCCTGCGACAGGTGCTTGTCGAGCCTGGCCGCCTTGGCCTTGCTGCTGGTGGCGATGCCCGTCACCTGCGTCGAGCAGCTGTCTTCGGCGTTCTGCAGCTTTACGATCAGCTCATCGCCGGCCGTCTTGATCGTCTGGATCAAGACAATCCGCGTCTGCGTTTGCTGCTGGGTCACGGTGACCGTGACCTGGTGCTCGGTCGTCAGGATAAGCGTCGTCGGGACCGCGGCGACGGCCACCACGGTTACCGTGATGACCGCCACGATCTTCTCGGTCACCCAGGTGGTAATCAGTGTGATCATTCGAAATTGTCTCCTTGGGAGAATTTCTCTCCACTGAGCCAAACGGAGTGCCGGACCACCCCCACCGGGTCAGTCACGGTCCTGTGACCGCCTCAGCACCGGGTCGCGATATTTAGGGTCCCGCAAAGGGCGCTAGGACCAAAATGGCTTGCCGTCGCCACATCGCAAGAGCTTTGTCGCACCAGCGTTGAAACGGCAGTCGTATGGCTATCAGGCCGCTTCCCGACGCCCCCGAAGCCCCCCCCAGCGACACCGCCCTCGATGTGGAGCTCTTCGCCACGGCGGTCTCCTGGGTCAGCCTGGCCGCCGTGCGGATCACCTTCCTGAGCGCGGCCGTGTTCTTCCTGGCCGGCTGGCTGTACCTGACCGCGTATTTCAGCTTCTTCCGGATGCCGATGGCCGCCCTGGAGATTTCGCCCGCGGAAATCCTACTGCAGGGCGTCCACAGCCTCCTCTTCCCGCTCGCCGTCCTGATGCCGGCGTTCTTCCTCCGGATCTACGCCCGCCGGCTGCTCCTCCTCTTCATTGGGATGGTGGCCGGCTGCGCGGCGCTCCTGGCGGCCCTGGCCATGGCCTTCCGCTGGTACTCGGCGACGGACGTCATCGTGCAGACCGCTGCCGTCCTCTGGATCGGGCTGGCTGTGCTGGCGATGCAGCAAGGCTTCGGCCAGAACAGCCGGTTCCACAAGCTGGTCCTGGCCGGCGCCGCCCTCCTGCTGCTCGTTTCCTTACCGACGGCGTTCGGCATCATCGACGCTGGACAGGTGGCCATTGCCACCCGCAGCCACTTCGTCCTGGCCAGCAACGCGAATCTCGGGCTTCCCGGCGGCAGCAAGAGCGGCGACCTGCAGCAATACCAGGGCCTGATCTTGCTGCGCGAGACGCCCAATCGGTACTGGCTGATGCAGGCTGGACAGGCGAGCAACGTGTACTCGGTCGCCAAGAGCCAGGTCCTGTATGTCCAGTACTAGCCCGAATCCGGGCTGAGACCGTCCGGACGCTAATCGCCACCTGCCAGAATGACGGTATGAGCAGGCCCAAGAAGGAGAATGTCGTCCAGCGCGTCGAGGACATCCTGGAATCGCGCTTTCTGGCCGCCGCCGAAGTCGCCACCAGCACCACGTCGGCCGAAGAGAACCTGGCATCAGCCGTGGTAGAGGCGATCGAAGGCCACCGGGACCAGAACAAACCCGCCGTGCCCAGAAAACGGCGATCCAAAAAGTCCAAGCGGTAGGGCAGGAGCAATCGTCTCCCTCCCCCTCATGCGAGTGGCGGGGAGGGGGTGCGGCGGGGCAGAGGTAGGCCCGGAAATACTCGAGGATTCGCTTCTCCATGGCCACGCGATCTTTCGCTGACCGTGGCATGTGCCGCTCATTCGGATAGAGCAAGACATCGAACGGCTTGCCCGCATCGATGAGTGCCTGCATCAGCCGGGCGCTGTGCCGGAAGTGGACGTTCTCATCGATCATCCCGTGAACCAGCAGTAACTTGCCCTCCAATCGCGCGGCATGCGTCATGACTGAGCTCGCCCGGTAACCCTGCGGGTTATCGGTGGGCGTCCCCATGAAGCGCTCGGTGTAGGCGGTGTCGTAGCCGTCCCAGCTGGTGACGGGGGCACCGGCCACGCCGACCTTGAAGACCTCGGCCGCCTTGACCAACGCCATCGCGGTCAAATATCCGCCGTAGCTCCATCCGTAAATGCCTACTCGTGCCAGGTCCGCGATCCCGAGACTCCCCAGCCAGGCCACGCCTTCGGCCTGATCGCGCACTTCGAGGTCGCCCAGGTTCCGCTTAATAGCCGACTCGAACGCCACCCCGCGGCGGTCCGACCCGCGGTTGTCGACTTTGAGGACAACAAACCCATGGGCCGCCAGCAGCTGGGCGCGCAGGTCCACGGTGAGTCCCCAGCTATCCGTCACCGTCTGGAGGTGTGGGCCGCCGTACACCGCGACCACCACCGGCGCTGGCTGGGCGGCAGCCGGCCGGTAGACGGCCGCGTGCAGTCGGGCCCCATCGGGCGTCTGAAAGCTGTGCAGCTCCGGCGGCGGCAGATCGACGTCGATGGTGGGCGCCTCGTGGAGCGTCCACAGCGCAGTCCCGTCCGGCTTTCGAACCACGCAGCTGGGTGGCTGCGTCCGGCTGTCGAAGAGATCCACGAAACTGGACCCGTCGCGGGCCGCCGCTCCATCGTGCATCCCCGGCTCTCGCGTGATCCGGACGGGGTCCCCACCGTCCAGCGAGACCCGATACAGGTGCCGCTCGATGGGGGTGTCGGTCCAGGCCGCGAAATAGAGCCGGCGCCCCTGATGGTCCAGACTGCGCACGCCGTCGACCGGCCAGTCGCCGTTGGTCAGCTGGCGCACCAGCGTGCCGTCCGGCTGGTACAGGTAGAGGTGCCGGTATCCGGTTCGTTCCGACGACCACGTAAACTCGCCCGTCTCCTTCACGAAACGCAGGTCGTGGTGCAGGTTCACCCAGGTGTCCGATTCTTCAACCAGCAGCGTCTGCGCGCTCCATCCCGATGGATCGAACGCCTTCAGCACCAGCCGCCGCTGGTCGCGCGCCAGCACCTGCACGAACAGCCTCCCGTCGGGGTGCCAGTCGACTCGGGCCAGATAGACATCCTGCTCGGCACCCAGATCGAGCCAGGTCATCGGCCCCCTGGAGGTTGTCACCACCCCCAGCCGGACCCGGGCGTTGGCCGCGCCGGCGAAGGGGTACCGATGCTCTTCGATCTCAACGCGATTCGTGGCCTGGTGGACGATCGGATACATGGGGACATGCCGTTCATCCGTCTGCTGGAACGCGACCAGCGTGCCGTCGGGTGAGGGCCAGTACCCATG
>DASQAY010000303.1:0-1945 GCA_035635515.1 Candidatus Eiseniibacteriota bacterium
CGGCAGCTGCCATGAGCTCGGGGGATGCCGACAGGTACCAGTAGGTGCTGGCCGGGTCGGCGTGTCCCAGGAAGGCGGATAGCTGCGGCAGCCGCGCCTGCACATCACCGCCGTCGGCGTACCAGGCCAGAAGGGTCGTGACCGCCAGCGAATGCCGGAGATCATGGTTATGCCGATGTCGGCATAACCATGATTAAGCCGACCTCCGCGTTATGCCGGCCTGCGGGAGAAGGTCCTGCTCAGCGGGGGTGAGCCTTCGGGTGATGTCGGCATAATCAAAGGGCCTCCAGGAAGGCGAGGAGTGCGTCGGGGGGCCGGTAGCGGCCCTGCCTGCTGTCGAGCGGCCTGGTCCTGTCGATGGCGCGCTGCTTGTGGCTCATGTCGGCGTGCAGGTAGATGTTCGTCGTGGCAATCTGCTCATGGCCAAGCCACAGCGCGATGACGGTGATGTCGTTGCCGGCCAGGAGCAGGCGCATGGCCGCGGTGTGACGCAGCGTGTGCATGCTGACTCGTTTGGTCCGGAGCGACGGGCAGGTGGTGCGGGCCAGGGCCAGGTGGCGGGCGAGGCGCCGTTCGATGGCGTCCCGGCTGAGGCGGGTGCCGGTGCGGGTGGGAAACAGCGGGTCGTCAGGAGCGCCGGGCCGCTCGCCGGCCCAGGCCTTCAGGACGGCCTTGGTGGCGGGCAGCAGCGGAGTGCGTCGTTCTTTCCTGCCCTTGCCGACGGTGTGCACGTTGGCCCCGGCGCTGAGGGTGATGTCCTGGCGGGTGAGCCCGGCCAGCTCGGAGATCCGCAGTCCGGTCTGGATGGTCAGGGTGAACATGGCATGGTCGCGCCGGCCGGTCCATGTCTGCTGGTCGCAGGAGGCGAGCAGCGCGCCGATCTCGGGATCGGTGAGGTAGGTGACCAGGTTGCGTTCGGTGCGCTTGGCCGGGATGGCGAGCACTCGCTGGATGGAGCCGGCGTGCTCGGGGTGATGCAGTGCGAGGTAGGCGAACAGGGAGTGGATGGCCGCCAGGCGGTTGTTGCGGCTGCGGGCGCCGTTGTGCCGGTCTTGTTCGAGGTGGTCCAGGAACGCGGTGATCAGCGGCGCGTCGAGGTCGGCGATGTCCAGGGCGCTGGGTGCCCTGCCGGTCTTCGCGGCGGCGAAGGCCAGCAGGAGCCGTAGGGAAAGCTTGTAGGCGGCGATGGTGTTGGGGCTGGCCGCCCGCTGGCCGATCAGCCGGTCGGTGAAATAGGCCTGCAGGTTGGGGGCCAGGGCGGTCACCGGCGCGTCTCCAGTTCGGCGAGCCGCTCGGCGGCCAGCGACATCAGCTCGGGTGAGGCTGACAAGTACCAGTAGGTATCGGCCGGGGCGACGTGGCCGAGATAGGTGGACAGGGTGCCGATGCGCTCATCGATGTTCACCCTGGCTCGCTGCCATCGGACCAGGGTCTGGACGGCAAAACTATGTCTTAGGTCATGGACCCGGGGCCGGACGGCGGCGGTGCGGATGCCGAGGTCGGCGGTGATCTTGCGGAACGTGGCCCCGGCGCCGCTGCGATCCAGGCGGGTGCCAGCCCCGGAGAGGAAGAACGCCTCCGAGCGTGGCCGGGGGCACAGCCGGTCGCGTTCGGCGGCGTAGCGGCCCAGCGCCTGGGTGGCGGTCGGGTGCAGCGGCACCAGCCGGGAGCGGTCGAATTTGGCCTCTCGGATGGTGATGACGCCGGTGTCGAGGTCGACGTCGTCGCGGGCCAGCCCGATGGCCTCGCCGATGCGCATGCCGGACGCCGCGATCAGCCCGAAGATCGCCTCGCAAGTGGCGGCCCGCAGCGGCGGGCGCAGCGCGCGGGCCGCCTGCAGGATCCGGCTGATATCGCGCTGGCTGAACAGGTAGGGAGCGGGCCGGTGCCGCCGGGCGGGGAATACTCCCGGCGGCGGCACCTCGGCCGCCGGGTCGATCGTCTG
>DASQAY010000304.1:0-13734 GCA_035635515.1 Candidatus Eiseniibacteriota bacterium
CGGTAGCCGCGGTCGGTCGGGACCCGGCCCGCCGAAGTGTGCGGCTGCTGCAGGTAGCCGGTGCCGACCAGGTCGGCCAGCTCGTTGCGGATAGTGGCGGAGGACAGGGCCACGAAATACTTGGCGGCCAGCAGCTGGGAACCGACCGGGATCCCGGTCACCGTGTAGTCGGAGACCACCGCCCTCAGGATCTGCTCCTTACGGCTGGCCAGCGGGATTTGCTCTTCCATCTGTTTCTGGCACTCCGGGCTGCGGAGTGCTAAATCTGATTGTATGCCAACTCTGATGCGGGTCTACTCAGACTACGTTTGACCCTTTTGCTACATCGGCCTGGTCCGGGTCGAGCAGCTGGAGGGTGAATACGACCTGGAGGTAGATTGGGTGCCCTTCGAGCTCCACCCCGAGATCCCTCCGGAGGGTATTCCGCGCGACCTGGCCTTCCCGGCTGCCTACCGGCAGCAGGTCGAGGCCGGGATGCAGCGGCTGGCCGGCGAGGTGGGCCTGACGCTGCGGTCGCACGACCGGCTGATCAACTCGCGACCCACGCTCCAGGCCGCCGAATTCGCCCGCGACACGGGCCACTTCCGGGCCATGCACCATGAGCTGTTCAAGGCCTACTGGGACGAGAGCCGCGATGTCTCGGATCTGGAGGTGCTGCGCGACGTGGGTCAAAAGGTCGGGCTCGACGTGGAGGCCATGACCGAGGCGGTGACCGCCGATCGCTATGGCGCGCTGCTCGACGCCCGGCGCCAGGAGGCAGAGGATCTGATGATCAGCGGCATCCCGGCGCACGTAGTGGCCGATCGCTACCTGGTCATGGGCGCCCAACCCTACGACGTGTTCGAGCGCCTGATGGCTAAGCTCGGCGTCCCCAAGAAATGAAAATTGTCCCTCCTTTCGGGGAGGGACAAAGGTTGTCGCCCGCATGCGGGAGGGGCGTGGGAGGGGACTCCGTTGTCCCCTCCCGTCAGTACTAAGCGGAGGCGCCGACCGGAAGCGGCTGCATGAACCGGATGTGGTTCCCGAACGGGTCGCGCAACCCGCAGTCGATGCCGTAGTCCCGCTTGGTCGGCTCCTCGGTGATCTCCACGCCTTTCGCTCGGAGTTCCTCATAAGTCTTCTGGCAGTCGGTGGTGGTGAAGAAGAGGTGGCCACCCGTAGCCCCCTTCGTCACTAGCTCGCGGATCCGCTCCGCCGTCTTCGGGTCTTGGGCCGGCGGACCCGGCTTCTCCAGCAGGATCTGGCGGCTGTCACCTGGCACGTTGACCGTCAGCCAGCGCATGAAGCCCAGGTCCTGGTCGGTGTTGACCTCGAGGCCCAGCTTGCCGACATAGAAGTCGAGCGCTTGCTGCTGGTCGAGAACGTAAATCGACGAGATCGCGAGAGCGTTGAACATCGATAGCACCTCCCTGGTGAGCGATGGATTTGTCGTGTCTTACGCTAGACGGGGTCTCGCGCCCTGGCTTCTCCAAAACTGCTCGGTCGCGTCCAGGCCATGGCGAAGCAGTTCGGGACGGTCACGATGGGCCCGCGCTCCCGGTATTTGCTCGGCGCTTCGCCGACGATCTCCTGAAAACTCCGGCTGAACGTGCCCAGGCTGATGAAGCCGACGTCCAGGCAGATCTCTGTCACGTTACGGTTGGTCGCACGCAGCAGATACATGGCGCGCTCGACGCGGCGGCGCTGGAGATAGCGATGGGGCGTCTCGCCGAAGGTCGCGCGGAAGGTCCGGATGAAGTGCGCCTCCGAAACATGCGCGATGCCGGCGAGCGTGTGGACGGCGAGCGGCTCCGCGTAGGCGCGGTCCATCGCGTCACGGGCGCGCAGCATTCGGCGGTTGATCTCCTCTACCGCACGGCTCATCCGGTAATCACACCACGCACCGGCGAACTGCTCACTACGTCATGCGCGCAGGGCTCTCAAGCCACCGAGACCCTGCTCGACCTCCTGCGGCAAGTTTGACGGCGCGACCGAATCGGCGTCTTCCGGCCGGCCTGGCGCCCTCGATCGATCGACACGTTGACGGAGATGGGCGATAGCTTCCTTGACGCACCAAGGAGGCCTGCTCAGGCAACGCACGCCCCCGTGGGCCACGTTGGCGCCTGACAGCTCTCGCCGAGCCGGTAGAGATTGCGCGCGGCATTGACATCCCGGTCCGCCTGGTAGCCGCAGCCACAACGATGCCTGCGTTCGCCCAGCCGCTTGGGCACCAGGGCCCCGCAGGCCGAGCACCGCTGGGAGGTGTTCCTGGGATCCAGGGCGATCACCGACCGACCAGCTTCTGCCGCTTTGTCGGACAGGATCGTCAGGAACGCACCCCAGCCTTGATCGTGGACATCGCGGGCCAGGCGGCTGCGCGCCAAGCCCTTGAGCTGTAGGGCTTCCACGTAGATGACGTCGAACCGCTTCACCAGGTCGTTGGCCAGCTTGAAGGCGTGATCGCGGCGCAGGTTGCGGACGTTCTCATGGAGGGCGGCTACCAGCAGGATGGCCCGGCGGCGCCGGTGCGAGCCGAGGATTCGGCGCGAAACCCGACGCTGAGCCAAGCGTAACCGCCGCTGGGCGGCGTTGAGAGCCCGGGGGCCCGGCAGCCGCTCCCCGGTAGAGAGCGCCGCGAAGGTCGTAATTCCCAGGTCAAGACCAACCGACTGGCCAGTTGTAGGCAGCGGCTGGGGTTTCGGTCGCTCCAGGGCAAAGCCGACATACCAGTGCCGAGCATGGCGTCGCACCGTGACAGTGCGCAGGTCTGCATCGCTTGGCAGCGGCCGGTGCCAGCGCAACTTTAGGAAGCCTATCCCCGGCAGGCCCAACCGACCCTGCTGCAGCCGCCAACTATCCCAGGTCACGGTGTCGTAGCGACGGCGGGATCGGAAGCGCGGATAGCCGGGCTTCTCTCCTGCTCTGACCCGGCGAAAGAAGGCCCCAAAGGCACGATCTAGGCGGCGCAGCGGGTCGCGCATGGCATGGCAGCTCATCCCGACCGGCCCCAGCCCGTGTACGCGGCTGTCCGTCAGATCCCGACACTGCGCCACGTAGCTGACGGACCGGCGCCCCCTGCGCCAGGCGTCCCGCCGCTGCTCCAGGGCCGCGTTGTACAGCTCACAGGCGAAGCTCAGTTGGGCCTGGAAAGCGAGCCGCTGCCTGGCAGTGGGATAGAGACGATAGCGGTAGGTGCGTTGCAGAGCCCCGGGCTGGCGGTCCATGAGCATCATCGTGTCGCCCACTTACGACAGCTGTATGTCAACCGAGCGTGCCCAGTGACTTAATGTCTGGTCCAAGCTAGCCCGAGGTCTCGACAGCTTGGCTCGATGGAGCAACGCGGTCTTACCCCGATCCGGCACTATCGGAGGAAAGCGGCCCCGACCTGGTTCGCCAGCTCGACTCCCCGCGCAGTCAGGCGTACGCCGTTGGTTGTTAGGGCCAGCAAGCCAGCTTCCATCAGCTCCCGGCGTTCACTCGGGAACGGGTCGACGGCCCGGGTCCCCTGCAACAAGCGAACGCCGATCATCGCGGCCTCCCCGGCGGCGCGGTCCGCTGACAAGGTCTCCCGATCCGCGATCGGACTCGCGCCCTCATTGAGTCTGTCAATGTAGGCCTTGATCCCCTTCACGTTCCAGAACCGTTCGCTCCGCCCGTCGTCGTGCCGGAGCAGCGAGTGGGCTCCCACACCACAACCGAGGTAGGGTCGATATTCCCAGTACGTGAGGTTGTGCCGGCTCTCGAAGCCCGGGCGGGCCCAGTTGGAGATTTCGTAGTGCACCAAGCCGGCATTGGCCAGTCGGCGGTCGGCGGCCCAGTACTGCTCCAGCTGCTCGTCGGCATCCGGCATCACCACCGCCCGAGATCGGACTTCCTGGGCCAGTCGCGTACCCGGTTCCACCGTCAGCTCGTAGGCGGAGACATGCGTTGGCTGCTCGGCCAGCACCCCATCCAGGCTTACCAGCCAGTCCGAGGTGCTGACCCCCGGGATGCCGTACAGGAGATCGCACCCGATGTTGTCGAACCCCGCCTCTCTGGCCGCGCGGATCGCCTGCAGGGCCTCCTCGCCGCTATGCAGCCGCTCCAGGAACCGCAGCGCATTTGGCTGCAGGCTCTGGACGCCGATGCTCAGCCGGGTCACCCCGGCCCGGCGCCAGGCCTCGGCGTGCGCCGGCGTGATGTTGCTGGGATTGGCCTCGATGGTGACCTCGGCGTCCGCGGCGATACCGATGCCGCCCCGGATGGTGTCGAGGATACGGGCGAGTTGCTCCGGCGTGAGCAGGCTGGGGGTCCCGCCGCCGATGAAGACGGTTCGCAGGGGTCCGATCGGATACCGCCGCGGTGCCTGGGCGATCTCCACCGTCAGGGCGTCGACATAGGGCGGGATCATGCCCTGCAGCACCGGGTAGGCCGTGAAGTCGCAGTACTTGCAGACCCAGGTGCAGAAGGGAATGTGCAGGTACAGGCTGTGGAGGCGTTCCATCACTTGTCCAGGCTCAGGACGGCCATGAAGGCCTCCTGCGGGATCTCGACGTTGCCCACCCGCTTCATCCGCTTCTTGCCTTCCTTCTGCTTCTCCAGCAGCTTCCGCTTCCGGGTCACGTCGCCGCCGTAGCATTTGGCCAGCACATCCTTGCGCATGGCCGGCACGGTCTCGCGGGCCACCACCTTCCCGCCAATCGCGGCCTGGATGGGCACCTCGAAGAGCTGGCGGGGGATGAGGGCCTTCAGCTTCTCGGCCAGCCGCCTCCCCTGCTGCTGGGCCTTATCCCGGTGCACGATCATGGACAGGGCATCCACTGGCGACCCCGCCACCAGCACGTCGAGCTTCACCAGCTCCGCTTCCTCGAAGCCGACCAACTCGTAGTCCAGCGAGGCGTATCCCTTGCTCCGCGACTTCAGCTGGTCGTAGTAGTCGTGGATGATTTCGCCCAGGGGGATGCGGTAGGTGATCAAGACGCGATCGCCGGGCTGATACTCCATGTTGAGGAACTGGCCGCGCCGCTCCTGGCTGAGCTCCATCATGTTGCCGACGTACGTGCTCGGGGTGACGATGGTCGCCAGGACCATCGGCTCGCTGATGGCCTCGATGGACGACGGGTTGGGGAGATGGTCCGGGTTATCGACCGCGACCTCCTCACCGGTCCGCAGCCGGACCCGGTACTCAACGGTGGGCGCGGTGGTCAGCAGGCTGAGATTGAACTCGCGTTCGAGGCGCTCCTGCACGATGTCCATGTGCAGCAGGCCCAGGAAGCCGCACCGGAATCCGAACCCCAGCGCGGCCGAGGTCTCGGGCTCGTACACGAGGGCCGCGTCATTGAGTTGCAGCCGCTCCAGCGCCTCCTTGAGCGCCGGATACTGCTCACTATCGATGGGGAACAGCCCGGCGAACACCATGGGGGTGACGTGCTTGTAGCCGGGCAGGGCGGCCGCCGCCGGCCGAGCCGCATCGGTCACCGTGTCCCCCACCCGGGAGTCGCGCACGTTGCGGATGTTGGCGATGATATAGCCCACCTCGCCGGCCGACAGCTCGTCGATCGGCTCCCGTTCCGGTCGGAAGATGCCGACCTCATCCACTTCGAACGTCTTCTCCGTCTGCATCATGAGGATCCGCATCCCGGCCCGAAGCGTGCCCTGGATGACACGCACGTAGACCACGACCCCACGGTATGGATCGAACTTGGCGTCGAAGACGAGGGCCTGCAATTGGGCTTCGGGATCGCCGGTGGGCGCCGGCACGTCGCGGACCACGGCTTCCAGGATCTCCCTGGTCCCGATGCCCTGCCGGGCGCTGGCCAGGATTGCGGAGCTGCCGGGCACGCCGATCACCCGCTCGATCTCTTCGCGGACCAGCTCCGGGTTGGCCTGTTGCAGGTCGATCTTGTTGATCACCGGGATGATGACCAGGTGATGCTCCAGGGCCTGGTGCGCGTTGGCGATGGTCTGGGCTTCCACTCCCTGCGAGGCGTCGACCACCAGGATGGCGCCGTCGCAGGCCGCCAGCGCCCGCGACACCTCGTAGGAGAAGTCCACGTGACCCGGGGTGTCGATCAGGTTGATCTGGTAGGTCTCGCCGTCTGAGGCCTGGTAGAGCATGCGCACCGCCTGGGCCTTGATGGTGATGCCGCGTTCCCGTTCCAGGTCCAGCGAGTCCAGCACCTGCTCCACCATGTCGCGTTTGGCGACCGTCCCAGTGAACTCCAGCAACCGATCGGACAGCGTGGTCTTGCCGTGATCGATGTGCGCGATCACGGAAATGGCGCGAATGAGCCTGGTCGGGGTAGGCACTCTAGTGGACTGACGACCTAACTGGGTGACACCCGGGCCAGGTTGGTCAGCGTTCTCCCGAGGTCGGCGAAGTCTCGTTGGCCCGCCCCCTTGACCCGGTGGGCGAGCACCATGTCCGCCACCTGCTTGACCTCGTCTACCCCGACCTGGGGCGTGCCCTCGTAGGCAGCTAGCGCCTGGGCCGCCTTGCGGGCCACCAGGTCTGCCCGGTGGCCATCGACCTGCAGGCGAACGTTCAGCTCGGCGATCGCCCGCAGAATGGCTCCCGGAACCTCGACCGTTGGAAAACGCACGATCGCCTCGGCGATCCGCCGGCCGATGGCGGCATCCTCTTCCCGGAAGCGCTCGCCGAAGCCCAACGGATCGGCCTCCCATAGTTCGCGACGCTCCACGATCTCCACCCGCTGGGGGATGTCCTTGATCCCCTCCACGTCGACCGTCAGGCCGAAGCGGTCGAGCAGCTGCGGCCGGAGGTCGCCCTCCTCCGGGTTCATGGTCCCGATCAGGATGAACCGGGCCGGGTGCCAGACAGAGACGCCCTCCCGCTCCACCACGTTGGTGCCCATGGCAGCCGCATCCAGCAGCACATCCACCAGGTGGTCGTCCAGCAGATTCACCTCGTCCACGTAGAGGATGTTGCGATTCGCCTCCGCCAGCACCCCAGGCTCGAAGCGGCGCTCCCCGGTCTTGATCGCCGCCTCAATATCGATGGCCCCCACCACCCGGTCCTCCGACGCGTTGATGGGGAGCTCCACCACCCGCATCCGCCGGCGGGAGCGGGGCAGGGTCTCACCCCGCGCCCGGCGCTCACGGCAATCCGGGCAGAGCGTGTCCAGCGCGTCCGGGTCGCAGTGATAGACGCAGTCCGACACCACCGCCAGCTGGGGCAGCAGCCGGGCCAGGGCCCGGACCGCAGTGGACTTGCCGGTGCCCTTTTCCCCCCGGATGAGCACGCCGCCGATGGCGGGATGGATGGCGTTCAAGAGCAGGGCCAGCTTCATCTTGTCCTGGCCGACGATGGCCGAGAAGGGATAGACCTGGCGCTCCATCATGCCGAGCTCGTCCTCGACATCTCGCGTTCGATGCTGTCCATGATCGCGCGCTGGGAGAGGTCGTACAGGCCGTAATAGCGGCCGCCCAGCCGCTCCGCCAGGTCGCCGCAGACGTTGAAGGCATAGGCCCCGTACAGGCTGGCCACCCGGCCAACGCCTTCGCGGCCCCGCTGCCGGTGATCACGGGTGGAGTCGATGACCATCGCCCGGATCCCCTCGCTTCGGATCTGGCCGGCGGCGCGCTGGGCTTCGACCAGCGGCTCCTCGCCCAACAGGCTGATGTTGCCCCGGCCATCGCTGATCAGGACCAGCAGCGGGTACACGCCCGGGTCGCGCAGGCGTTCGGTCTTGACCAGCTTGAGCGCGGTGATCAGCCCATGGGTCAGGGGCGTGGTCCCGCCGACGCTGAGGCGCTCCAGGCGGCGCTCGGCCAGGTCGACGCTGGACGTCGGGCGCAGGACGATGCGGGCGTTGCGCCCGCTGAAGGCGACCAGGGCCACCTTGTCGCGGCGCACGTACGCGTCCCGAAGCAGGGACAGGATGGCGCCCTTGGTCGCGATCATCCGCTGCTCGGCATCCATGGAGGCGCTGGCATCGACCACGAAGACGATCAGGTTGCCGGTCTTGCGTTCCCGAACCTTTTGCCGCAGATCGTGCCGCTCCAGGCGCAGCGCCGTCCCGCCCGGGTGGGCGGCGGTGCGCCGCCGGATCTGGTGCGGCGCGGCGGCCCGCAGGGTAGCGTCGAAGGCGACGTCGGTTGTTTTCTCGACGTGGGTGCTGCGCACATAGCGCCCACGCTTGGTTTCGCTCTTGCTGGAGGAGCGCTTGCCCGAAGCCCGCCGGGCCTTGCGTTCCCGGGGCAGGTCGAACTTCTTGACCACAAAGGTCTTGAGTTCGATGACGCGTTCCGACTCGGGGTCGGCGGCGTCCGCCGGCTGGGTCTCGCGCGGCTCGGTGGCGGTCCAGCCTTCCTTCGCCTCGCTGCCGGCGGCGCCCTGGGCAGCGCCGGCCTCGCCCTGGGCGCCCTCCGCCTTCTCCAGGCTGGCACGCGACTGGATCTCGATCAGTTCCTGGGTGGCGCGGGTGGCCATGTCCTGAGCTGGCAGCTGGCGTTCTGCCCGGACGTCGCGGCGGCGGTGGGCGAGCCCCAGCTCCAACGCCTCAAGTACGTCCGAAAGCTCCACCGTCTGGCCGGCCCGCAGGGCGCAAATGGCCCGCGCGGTGTGGGCGACCACCAGGTCCGCCCGGTGGCCCGCCACCGCCTCGTCGAGGCACAACCGGGCGATCAACGCCCGGATGTCGTCCCCCAGGAGGACGGACTTCAGCCTGCCCCGGGCGGCCTGCAGGTCCTGGCGAAGCTGCTCCTCCGCTGGAGCAGCCGCGGCCTGGAAGCTGGCCGGATCGGATAGGAACGCCTGCTCGTCTTCGATGATCCGGACCCGCTGGCTGATGTCCATCACGCCCGTAACATCGACGCACAGGCCGAATCGGTCCAACAGCTGGGGACGGAGCTCGCCCTCTTCCGGATTCATGGTGCCAACCAGGATGAAGCGCGCGGGATGGGTCACCGAGATCGACTCCCGTTCCACCACATTGACGCCCATGGCGGCCGCATCCAGCAGGACGTCCACCAGGTGGTCGTCCAGCAGGTTGACCTCGTCCACGTACAGAAGGTTGCGATTGGCCTCTGCTAGCACGCCCGGCTCGAAGCGGCGGGTCCCGCTGCGGATGGCCGATTCCAGGTCGATGGTCCCCACCAGGCGGTCTTCGGACGCGTTGATGGGGAGGTCGACGATCCGCATCGACACCCGGGTCACCGCGAGCGGGCCATCCTGCGCACGCCGGCGGCAGTCGGTGCACCAGGTCTCGGGTATCACCGGGTCGCAGCGGTAGCAGCAGCCCTCTACGGCGTCGTAGTCGGGCAGCAGGCGGGCCAGCCCCCGCACCGCGGTCGACTTGGCCGTCCCCCGCTGCCCGCGGATGAGCACACCGCCGATCTCCGGATGGATGGCGTTCAGCAGCAGGGCCCGCTTCATCGTGTCCTGGGCCACAATCGCCGAGAATGGCAACGTCGTCTCGAACGGCATTGCTAGAAGTCTACGGCCGAAGGCCGCGGCCCTTTAGGCCGAGGGGGGAGCGGTCCTGAATTTCCCTCCCCCCTTGTGGGGGAGGGTCAGGGTGGGGGGTCTCGCAATCGCTCTAGAGGTCGAGCTCCTTGGCGATGATCTCGTGCATGATCTCGTTGGTCCCGCCGCCGATGGGGCCCAGGCGGGCGTCGCGCCAGGCACGCTGGATGGGGTACTCGCTCATGTAGCCGTAGCCGCCGTGGATCTGCAGAGCCCGGTCGGCCACCCAGACGTCGGCCTCGGTGGCGGCGATCTTCGCCATGGCCACCTCGCGCTTGCAGGGCAGCCCCTGGGAGTGCAGCCAGAGCGCGTAGTAGGTGAGCTGGCGCGCTTGCTCCACCCGGAGCGCCATGTCCGCTAGCAGGTGGCGCAGGACCTGGAACTCTGCCAGTCGCTTCCCGAACTGGGTGCGACTTCCCGCGTAGTCGATGGCCATCTCCAGGGAGCGTTCGGAAGATGCCGTAGCCGAGAGCGCGATCCAGAGCCGCTCCCACTGGAAGTTCCCGACCGCGATGTAGAACCCCTCGTGCTCCTTGCCCAACAGGTTCTCGGCCGGCACGGCGCAGTCCTGGAAAACCAGTTCGGCGGTGTCCGACGACCGCCAGCCGAGCTTCTCCAGCTTTCGGCCCACCGAGTATCCCTTCGTCCCCCGCTCCACCACGAACACCGAGAGCCCGTGGTGCCCGCCCTCGGGACGGGTGCGGGCCAGGACCACGACCAGGTCGGCGCGCACGCCGTTGGTGATGAAGGTCTTGGTCCCGTTCAGGACATAGTGATCGCCGTCTCGCCGGGCGATGGTCTGGACGGCCGCGATATCCGAACCGCCCGACGGTTCGGTGACGCCGAGGGCGACGATGCTCTCGCCGGCGATGGCCGGCTTCAGCCAGCGCTGACGCTGTTCCTCGCTGCCATAAATGAAGATCGGCGGCGTCGCGATGGCGATGTGCGCGCCGATCCCGGCGGCCACGCCACCCGAGCCGGAGCGGCCTAGCTCTTCAAACAGGACCGCCTCGTACAGCGGCCCGGCATTGGTGCCGCCGTAGGCCTCTGGATACTTCAGACCCAGCAAGTCGAGAGCGGCGCAGCGCTGGAACAGCTCGCGCGGGAACTCCTCGGCCGCCTCCCATTCCTCGACGTGGGGCCGGATCTCCGTGTCGACGAAGCGGCGCACCGTCTGGCGAAAGGCGGCGTGCTCTTCGCCAAATAATGGCGACCGCGTCATTCCTGCCAGTAGTTCACGAACTCCGGATACTGGCCCAGGGTGCGTTGCACGACCGGCTCGGGCAGCTTCAGAAACAACCCCCGCGCCTCGGCGACGACGGTGCCGTCCGCCAGCTCCACGGCGCCGACGGCGTCCACCGCGCCGCTTCGCTCCTGTCCGATCTGGCCCCAGACACGCAGTGGTTGGTCGACCGGGGCGGGCTGTCGATAGCGGATATCCAGCTTGCCGGTCATCAGCCACTCCCGCCGGAGCGCACCGGTTCGACCCATGGTCTCGTCCAACAGGGTGGCAATGATGCCGCCATGCAGCACTCCGGGAAACCCCTGGTGACGAGCACTCGGCGTGAAGTCGGCGTAGATCCGGTCGCCCTCACGCCGGAAGACCAGCTTGAGACCGTGCTCATTCCGGCCACCGCAGGCAAAACAGCGCTGATACGTTGTGCGGTCATTCAGCTTTTCGGGGTCGTCCATGGGGGCCCGCCTAGTTTAGGCGAGAGGTATAGTGGGGGCGTCTCGCCCCTGGAATGCTGGCCATGCTGACAGTGTTCGCCCTCGTGGCGTTTGCCTACCTCCTGGGGTCGGTGCCCTCTGGCTGGATCGTGATGAAGCTGTACCGGGGCCAGGACCTGCGCCGCGTAGGCAGCGGCAACATCGGGGCGGCCAACGTCTTCCGCGCCGGGGGGCCGGGGGCCTTCGCCACCACCCTGGCCGCGGATGGGCTGAAGGGAGTGCTGCCGGTGCTGGCGGGGATCCTGCTCGGATACGGGCCCCAGGAATGGGTGCTCGCCCTGATCGGGCTGGCCGCCGTGGTCGGCCACAACTGGCCCGTCTTCCTCGGGTTTCATGGCGGGAAGGGGGTCGCCACCTCGGGCGGGGTCATGCTAGTCCTGGCGCCGGTGGCCGTGGTCCTGAGCGTGGTCACCTGGGCGATCCTGATCCGGGCCACAAAAATTGCCTCCCTCTCATCCCTGGCCGCGGTCGCGGTCGGCTTCGTGGCCCTGCTGGGGCTGCATGCCATCGGCTGGCAGGCCTGGCGCCCGGTTGGCTGGTGGGTAATCGGCCTGGGCGTTGTCCTGATGGGGCTGGTGGTGGTCCGGCACCGCGCCAACATCTCGCGCCTGGCGCGCGGTCGGGAGCTCAAGATCACGACGCCGACCACGTAGGCCCGGCGTGACGGATCGTGAGCCGGCCATCCGGCAACCGAACGTCCTCATCTTTGGCGCCGGCGCGGTCGGCTCCTTCCTGGGGGCGAGGCTAGCCCAGGCGGGGGCCAATGTCACGCTGCTGGGGCGGCCCCAGCACGTGGCGGCGGTGGGCCGGGAGGGGGTTCGGCTGCAGGTGGCCGGCAGTACCACCAGCCAGGCCGTCAAGGCGGCGCCCGAGCTGGCCGCCGGTCAGGGACGCTTCGACTACGTGCTGCTGACCGTCAAGAGCTACGACACCCAGGAGGCCCTCGATCAGCTCTACCCGGCCCTGCTGCCGGGCACCGTGCTGGGCACGTTTCAGAACGGGGTGGGGAACGAGGAGCTGATCACACACGCCTACCCGGACCAACCGTTGCTGTCGGGCACGCTGACCCTGGCCGTCACCCTGGACGAGCCCGGCCTGGTAGTCCAGCACAGCCGGCGGGGCGGCGTCGGCATCGCGCCGGTTTCGCCGGAGGTCAACGTGGGACCGCTGGTGCGCAAGATGGCCGAGGCCGGCTTCGCGTCGCGCCGCTACAGCAACTTCCACAGCATGAAGTGGTCGAAGCTGCTAGGGAACATGTTGGGCAACGTCCAGAGTGCCATCCTGGACCTGCCGCCCACCCACGTCTTCGCCGACCCGGAACTCTTCCGCTACGAGCGGCTCGCCTTTCGGGAAGCCGCTGCGGTGATGGACCGGATGCGCATCCCGGTCGCCGCCCTGCCGGGTATCCCGGTCCCCACCCTGCGCCGGGTCATGGGCCTGCCCAGCCTGCTAGCTCAGCTATTCCTGGAGCCGCGGATCGGGGGCGCCCGCGGGAACAAGATGCCCTCCCTCTGGTGGGATCTGCAGCGAGGCAAGGGCCGCACCGAGGTTCGGGTCCTCAACGGCGCCGTGGTCGACGCCGGCGCCCGGGTCGGCGTCCCTACCCCGGTGAACTCGGTTCTGTGGGCGATCATGGAGCAGGTGACGGCGTCGGCCACTGAGTGGGAGCGCTACCGCCGCCAGCCGGCCAAACTCAAGACCCTGCTCCGGACCGCAACCCGCCTTTAGAGGCGGGGCGCTAGGGCATCGACACCTGGATCGGCTCGGTATGCAACGTCGACTTCACGAACACGCCAACACCGGGCATCGCCGTATCGATGAAGACGTTCCCCTCCATGTAGGCATCGGCCCCAAAGAGCAGGACGGCGCCGTATCCCTGGCTCCAGGTCACCGGCGAGTCGGGCTCCGCGCGTATCCCTTTGACGGTGTTCGATCGCAGATAACAGATCGATCGGTCACCGCAGTAGAGCCCAGTGCCGCTCGCCTGCTCGATTCGGTTTCGCTCCACATCTCCTGATGACATCTCGGTCACCGCAATGCCCCGCGTGGCGGTCCCCCGGACGTCGTTGTCGCGGATGAAGACCGAGCTGACGTGCGAGACAATGCCTTCCTGGACGCCCGCCACCCAGCAGCCCTGGACCGTGGTCGGCGCCCGCCCCATCGAGTTGACAATGCCGATCCCCCACGCGAACTGGCTGGTGAGATCAGTGACGCGACACCGGTGAATCTGGGCCGAGCTCTGGACGATATCGATCCCGCGCCGTGTCGCTCCAGTGACCTGGATGTTCTCCAGGTTGACGCGCGTCGCGCGGGTGACCAGCACCCCGGTCTCGCCACCCCGCATATTGAGGTCCGAGAGATTGACACCGCTCGCGGCGATGGTGATGACCGGTTCATCCGGGCCGCCCACGATGGTCGCCGGCCCAATGAGCGTCAGTGACCGCCGGATTGTCAGTGGCCCAGCGTAAAGCCCCGGTCGCAGCTGGAGGACCGATCCGGCTGGGGACGCGTTGACTGCGTCCTGGAGCGATTGCCCGGCGGCCACCCACTGGAACCGT
>DASQAY010000305.1:0-6842 GCA_035635515.1 Candidatus Eiseniibacteriota bacterium
CGCCACCCACAAACGGTCCCAGGAGGGTGGTGGCCGCAGAGGCCGCGGACCAGGTGCCGATCGCGCGCCCCTCCTCCTCGCCGCTGAAGGCGGCCGAGATCAGCGACAGCGACCCGGGCACGAGCAGGGCCCCGGCCGCGCCCTGCAGCACCCGGAACAGCACCAGCAGCTCCATGTTGGGGGCCAGCCCGCAGAGCGCCGAGATCAACCCGAAGGCCACCACGCCAATGCCGAACGTTCGGCGGCGGCCGTAGAAGTCGCTGGCGGCACCGGCCAGGATCAGCAGCGCGCTAAGGGTGAGGAGGTAACCGTTGTAGACGTAGGACTGGCCCTCCAGCACGCCGAACAGGTGGCTGGGCAGTTCGCGGCCGATGCGGGGCAGCGCCACGTTCACCACGGTCGAGTCCAGGAACACGACCGACGATCCGAGCACGGCAGCGATCAGGGTCCACCGCCGGCTGGCGGCCGATTCGGCCATCGTGGTGGCAGTTTAGAGAGGCATGGCGGGCCACGCTGGGCGCAATTCGAAAGGTTGCCGGGGCCGGACGCGTTCTAGCCCGTCATGCGCCTGCGCGCGGCGGTCGTATCCGCGGTCATCCTCGGCACCCTGGCCATGCCGGTGCCGGCCCTGGCCGGCGATCGGGCCGCGCCCCTCGATCGCGGCACCGCTCGGCTCCTGCTCATCCAGGCGGCGCACCACCACGGCCTCCGGCCTGGCTTCGTGCTGGCGGTCGCGTACTGGGAGAGCGGCTGGAATCAGCAGGCGGTCTCGCGCACGGGCGCCATCGGCCTGATGCAGGTCGAGCCCAGCACGGGGGCCTGGGCCGGACGCGCGCTGCTCCATCGTCGGGTCAACCTCTACAACCCTCGGGACAACGCCGAGGTGGGCGCGGCGCTGCTGCGCTACTACCTGGACCGGCTGCACGATCCGGCGCTCGCCCTGGCGGCCTACTACCAGGGACTCCGCGCGACGCTTCGGCACGGAATCTATCGAAGCAGCCGCGCCTACGTCCAGGGCATCTTGCGCCTGGCGAGGCAGTTCTAACGATCTCCCCTCCCTCCATGGAGCCACTGACGTCAGGGTCGCGGGATTTCCCGCGTGGGCAGGGGCAGGTGAGGGTGTTGCGGTTAACGGTGCGTAAGTTTAGGCGGCGTCGCGGCGCAGGGCCTGGCAACGCGCCAGCCAGCCGCTGAGCAGGCGCTCCTCCTCGCGGAGGCCGGCCATCTTGCCCGGGTAGGCGTCGATGTTCTCGTGCAGCAGGGTGAAGCGTTCGCGGGTGATCGGGTCGTGCTCGTAAATGCGCTTGAGGAGACCCGCCCGCTCGTGCTCCCGGGTCAGGCGGGCCATCTCCGCCTGGGTCCGCTCGAGTTCGGTGCGCAAGTCGCGCTCCACGTCGGCCAGCACGGCGGGATCGAGTGGCTGGTCCATGGGCATTACCGCCGGACTCCCACCGTGAAGTCGGGCGCCTTGCGGTCGGGATAGAGCGCGGCCAGGGCCGGGCTGAGCGCCACCTTGCGCGAGTAGATCTTGGCCATGGCATGGGGGCGGATCCCCGTCGGAATCAGCCGGCCGTTAATCTTGCCCTGCCCATCCGTTCCCTGTTCCTCGAACAGGAAGACGTCCTGCAACGTAATCGTGTCGCCTTCGCGGCCCAGGATCTCGGTGATGTTGGTGATGCGGCGCGAGCCGTCGCGGAGCCGGGACTGCTGAACGATCACGTGGATGGCGGACGCGATCTGCTCGCGGATAGCCCGCTGGGGCAGGTCGATGCCCGACATCAATACCAGGGTCTCCAGCCGCGCCAGGGTATCGCGCGGGGTATTGGCGTGGATGGTCGTCAGGGAGCCGTCGTGCCCCGTATTCATGGCCTGCAGCATGTCGAGTGCTTCGCCGCTGCGGCACTCCCCGATGACGATGCGATCGGGACGCATCCGCAGCGCGTTCACCACCAGGTCCCGGATGGCCACCCGGCCGCTGCCGTCGATCCGGGCGGGCCGGGACTCCAGCCGCACCTTGTGCCGCTGGCGGAGCTGGAGCTCGGCGGCGTCTTCGATGGTCACGATGCGTTCGCCGTCGGCGATAAAGGACGAGAGGACATTCAGCGTCGTCGTCTTGCCGCTGCCGGTGCCGCCCGCCACCAGGATGTTGAGACGCGCCTCGACGCAGGCCTGCAGGAACCCCGCGGCTTCGGCCGTCAGCGTGCCGAACCGGATCAGGTCCTCGACCGTGTAGGGGTCGCGGGCGAACTTCCGGATGGTGAGAGACGGCCCATCGATGGCCAATGGCGGGATGATCGCGTTCACGCGCGAGCCGTCGGGCAACCGCGCATCCAGCATGGGGGAGTCCTCGTCGATCCGGCGCCCCACAAAGCTGGCGATCTCTCGGATGACCCGGATCAACTCCTCTTCGCTGGGAAAGGTGACCTCCACCTGCATGAGCTTCCCATCGCGTTCCACCCAGACCTGGTCGATGCCATTCACCATGACCTCGCTCAGGCTGGGGTCGTCCAGCAGGGGGCCGAGGACGCCGTAGTCGTGGCCAGCGAGGCTGGAGAGCTCCGCACCGGCCGGCCGGCGCTCGAGGACTGGCATTGCTATCCACCTTGCCGCCCCAGGACTACGGGAAGCGTTACAAAACCGGATCGTGCCGTTCGAGGCGCAGGCCGTTCGCCGGGCCGTGGACCACTGTTACCGCTACGTTGCGCTGCGCAGCTTCTCGATGAGGTCGGTTGGGGAGGCCGAGAGCGGCGCCGCCACCTCACCCCGGATCGCTTCCAGGACCCGTCTCGGGAGATAACGCTTGAAGGTGGCCCGAGCTCCCACCGGCCCGGCGACATAGAGGCGCCGGGAGCCGGTGGGATCCTGGCGAGCGACCCACTCGGCTGCCACTTTCAGGTTGGCGTGAGCGCGATCCTCTTCATGGCGCTGCAACCGGTTGGTCGCCCGGCCCCCTTGGCGATGGTGCTTGACCTGCCGGCCCGCCAGGTCGGCCACCTCCTCGATGTCCTCCAGCACCACGGAGAAGATCCGAGCGTGTTCCTTGTCGACCAGGGCGATGAGCGATGGGGGGTGCCGCTCCAGCTGCCGGCGCAGGGGCTCGAGGTGGAGGCGGTCGTCGATCCAGAGCTCGGGCTGGACCTCGTCGCGCAGCCGGATGGTTTGCAAGAGGTCGGCCGGTTCGCTGGAAAAGATGGCCACCGGCTTTCGGAGCGCGGGCAGCTCGTCCAGCATTCGCCGAACCCGGGCCGTTTCGCGGTCGAGGGCGTGCCGCCGGTCGTCGCTGGCCAGGGCCTCGGCGCGGTCGCGCCGGAGGTCCTTGATCACGGCGTCGTAGGAGCTGCTGTCGTGCCCCAGCGGCAGATACAGGCTGAGCGCCAGGCCCTCGTAGCGAGCCGCGGCCAGGGGCCCCAGCGGGTCGACCATGCAGCTTGCAGTCTAGTCTGAGCACGCTTTAGGTTGCGGCTTGACAAGGGGCCCGCAGCCGGATCAAATTGTGGCAACCCCGAGGGGGACAGAATTCAATCCGGGGCCAGGGAGAGGGATAGGCATGCCGACCTCGCTGACGAAAGAGGAGCAGATTCGCGCCGATACGGCGCGACTGCACCAAATGGGCTACGCGCAGCAACTGTTCCGCGATATGGGGGGATTCAGCAACTTCGCGATCTCGTTCACGATTATCTCCGTCCTGACGGGCGGCCTCACCCTGTACAGCTTCGGGCTGAACCACGGCGGTCCGCAGCAGATGGGAATCGGCTGGTTGTTCATCGGAGCCATGGTGATGATCGTGGCCATGGCGATGGCCCAGCTGGCATCAGCGCTCCCGACGGCGGGCGCGCTCTACTACCAGGCGGCCAAGCTGGGGAACAAACACTGGGGCTGGATCACGGGCTGGTTCAACCTGGCCGGCCAGGTGACCATCTCTACTGGGATCATTTATGGGAACGCCCTCTTCGCCGCGGCGCTCCTCACCGCCCTGTTCAACTACCCGAGCGACCTGACCACGACCGCAGGCAAGCTGGGGACGATCGGCCTGTTTGCCCTCTTCTTGCTCGTCCAGGCGACCCTCAACCATGTGGGGGTCCGGCTGGCCGCCCGTATCGCGGACATCAGCGTCTGGTGGCACATCGGGGTTATCGGGGTGCTGCTCGTCTCGGTTGGACTCCTGCACCCGCTGCATCCGCTCAGCTATGTCTTCACCCAGTCGTACAACAACTCCGGCTTCGGCTCGCCAATCTATGCCTTCCTGGTGGGCTTGCTGCTGGCGCAGTGGACCTTCACGGGCTACGACGCCTCGGCGCACGTTACCGAGGAGACCGTGAATCCAGCGAAACGAGCGCCCTGGGGGATCGTCAACTCAGTCTTCTGGTCCTGGGTGTTCGGCTACATCATGCTGATCGCGCTGACCGTGGCGATCCCGGACCTGGCCAAGACGGCGGCCAGCAGCAATCCGGTGTTGGACATCGTCACGAAGGCGCTGGGGACAAATGGCGGGCTCATCCTGTTCTTCGGCTTCGTGGTGGCCCAGTGGTTCTGCGGGCTCAGTTCTATCACGTCGAACTCCCGGATGCTGTTTGCTTTCAGCCGGGACGGCGCGTTGCCCGGGTCGAAGTGGCTGCACGTGGTGAGCAAGAAGTACCGGACGCCGGCTCGCTGCATCTGGATAGCGGCGGTCATCGCCTTCATCCCGGCGCTGGCCCAGTTCCCCGTGCCCCCGGTCTACTCGATCGTGGTCTCGATCTCCGTGATCGGCCTGTACGTCTCCTACGTCATTCCTGTGCTCCTCGCCCTGGTCTATCCGAACCGATGGAAGCCGGGGCCGTGGAACCTGCGCCAGTGGTGGAAGCCGGTGGCAGTGCTCGCCATTGTGTGGGTCGCCGTTATCAGCGTGATCCTGATGCTTCCTGAGTACGCTGTTCCGGCAGACTTCAAGGGCAACGTGATCGACTGGCTCAACACCACGGGGGCCTGGGCCGGGCCTGCCATGGCGATCTTCCTGATTGTCGGCGGCCTCTACTACCTGCTCTACGGCCGCCACCACTACACGGGTCCCATCATCATGGGGTCCGAAGACGAAATGCGGCGCATGGAGCACGACGTGGAGAAGGGCTCCATCTATCACGAGCCCACGGTCACCACGCCTGGGCCCAGCCTCGAGCCGCAGCGAGCGTAAGCGATCATTTTCCGGAGCGAGCCCGAAGGCTCGCTCCGGCCATCGTCCAGACGGGAGGGTAGATGGGCCGGCTTGACGGCAAAGTCGCCTTGATCACGGGCGCCGGCGGCGGCATGGGCCGGGTGGCCACCCGCGCCTTCGTCCGCGAGGGCGCCCGGGTGGTGGCCAGCGACGTGCGGGCGGCGGCGGCCGAGGAGACGGTGGCCGGCCTGGATGGCCAGGCGGTGGCGGTGGCCGGGGACGTCTCCAAGGAGGCCGATGTCCAGCGGATGGTGAGGACGGCGGTCGACCGGTTTGGCCGCCTCAACATTCTTTACAACAACGCCGGCATCTTCGACGAGGCCGACGAGTCGGTGCTGACCACCACCGAAGCCATCTGGGACCGGACGATGGCCATCAACGTACGCGGCATTGCCTTCTGCTGCAAGCACGGGATCCCGGAGCTGATCCGGGCCGGCGGCGGGTCGGTGATCAACATCGCGTCGTTCGTGGCCCTGGTGGGGTGCAGTGTGCCCCAGGACGCCTACACCGCCAGCAAGGGCGCCGTGATCGCCCTGACCAAATCGCTGGCCGTGCAGTTCGGGCCCCGCAACGTCCGGTCGAACGCGATCTGTCCGGGCCCCATCGAGACCCCGCTGATGCGCGACCTGCTGAAGGACGAGGCCAAGAAGCGCGTCCGGCTGGCCCGCATCCCGATGGGACGCTTCGGACAGGCCGAGGACGTGGTCAGCCTGGCGGTCTACCTGGCCTCGGACGAGTCCACCTGGACCAATGGGGCGGCGCTGGTGGTGGACGGCGGCATCACGTCCAACTACTTTTAGTGGACTGATGGCTACCAAAACCTCCACGCCCGAACAGCTCCTGATCGGCGGACGCTGGCGCCCCGCGGGCGACGAGCGCGTCATCGATGTGATTGAGCCGGCCACCGGCCAGCGGCTGGCCCAGGTGGCCAGCGCCACCCCTGACGATGTGGACGCGGCGGTCGCCGCCGCGCGCGCAGCCTTCGAGCGCGGCGCCTGGGCGACCATGCCGGCCAGCGCTCGGGGCCGCATCCTGGCCGCCATCGGCGAGCAGATCCGGGCGCACCTCGAGGAGCTCGCCACCCTGGAAGCCCGCAACGCCGGCAAGCCCATCCGAGACGCCCGGGACGAGGTGCTGGGCGCGGCCCAGTGCTTCGAGTATTACGCGGGGGCGTGCACGCGCATCTTCGGCGAGACCATCCCGGTGACCGCGCCGGGTCTCGACTTCACCCTGCGCGAGCCGGTGGGCGTGGTGGCGCTGATCGTCCCCTGGAACTTCCCGCTGACCATCGCCAGCTGGAAGGTGGCCCCGGCGCTGGCGGCGGGAAATACCGCCATCCTCAAGCCAGCCAGCTACACGCCGCTGACCGCGCTGCGGCTGGGCGCCCTGGCGCTGGAGGCCGGGCTGCCAGACGGCGTGTTGAACGTCATCACCGGTCCCGGCGGGACGACCGGATCAGCCCTGGCGGCGCATGCCGGCGTGGACAAGATCGCCTTTACCGGCGAGACCGCCACCGGCACCGCCATCCTGCAGCAGGCCGCCCCCAACATCACCCGGGTGTCGCTCGAGCTGGGTGGCAAGTCCCCCAACATCGTCTTCGCCGACGCCGATCTGGACAAGGCGGTCGAGGGGTCGGTCTGGAGCGTCTTCG
>DASQAY010000306.1:0-6019 GCA_035635515.1 Candidatus Eiseniibacteriota bacterium
GTCGTGGGGGCGGGCGTGGGGCTGCCCGTGGGGCTGGGCGTGGGACTAGGCATGACGCTCGGGCTGGGCGCCGGCTTCCCGCCAGCCACCGGTCTCCCTGGACCGGCCGCGCTGGGGACGGCGTTGGGCGGGGTCATGGCCAGGATCGGAGGAATAACGAGGGTCGCCTCCGGGCCCGTTGAGCCGTAAAGACGATCCTGTAACGCCTCGGCAACGATGGTCGAGCGCAGCGGTCGAGTCTTCAGGCCGGGATCGAGCCCGAAGTCGGCGCCCAGCTGGGGCAGCCGGACCCAGGCCAGTCCGTCCGCGGGGCGGAGGGCGGCCAGCGCCACCACCCCGAACAGCAGGGCGATGCCGGCCGCTACTGTCAGGTAGCCGGCCAGCGCGCGGCGAGGATTGGAGGTGACACCCATGGTCGGCCCAATTGGCCACGCCGATGGTAGGCGCGCGCCGTTACGGAATGCCTAAAGTCGCCACGTCGCTGCCAATTTTCCCCGCCTAACTGGCAGCCAGGTTCCCTTCCCGGGCAACCGTGTGCACGTCCTTGACCGTCTCCAGCCGCTCCATCAGCCGGCTCAGTTGCGTGAGGCTATTGATCTCCACGGTGGTCGAGATCACTGCGGTCTTATCGTCGTAGACCTGGACCTCGGCTCCGGTCAGGTTGATCTTGTTTTCGGCGATGACGGTGGCAATGTCGCGCAGCAAGCCGGTGCGGTCCCAGGCCTCGATCTTGATGCCAACCTGGTAGAGCTGCCGGCCGCCGGTATCCCACTCCACGTCAACCAGCCGCTCCCGGCTCTGGGCGTTAACAATGTTGGGACAGGATGCCCGGTGCACGCTGATGCCCTTGCCGCGCGTGATGTACCCGGCAATGGTGTCTCCGGGTACCGGCTTGCAGCAGCGGGCGATCTGGGAGAGCACACCGCTCTCCCCCTTGACGCGCACCTCACCGGTCGGCTTGAACTGCGGAACGAAGGGGATCAGCGGGAACTCCCCGCTGGTGTCCGGCTGGTCGCCGGCCGCCGCCTTCACCAACACGGCGTACGGGCTGACGTCACCGTAGCCGATGGCCGCGTAGAAATCGGTCAGGTCGTTGAATCGGAATTCCTTCGCCAGGTCCAGCAGTTGCGCCTCGCTCAAGGAGGCAATCGGTCGCTGCTGCATCCGGCGGAACTCCTTGTCCAGCAGCTCCTTGCCTTTGGTGATGTTCTCTTCGCGCCGCTCCTTCTTGAACCACGCCCGGATCTTTTGCGCGGCGCCGGCGGTCTTGACAAAGCTCAGCCAATCGCGACTGGGGCCGTGGGGGCCGCGTGAGGTAACGATCTCCACGATGTCGCCGTTTTCCAGGGCGTGGTCCAGCGGAACCATGCGGTTGTTGACCTTGGCGCCGATGCAATGGTGGCCCACCTCCGTGTGAATGCGGTAGGCAAAATCGACGGTGGTGGCGCCCGACGGCAGGGCCAGCACGTCGCCCTTGGGTGTAAAGACGAACACCTCGTCCTGGAAGACGTCGACCTTGACCGCGTCCACGAACTTCTCGGCGTCCAGTACCTCCTTCTGCCAGTCCATCAGTTGGCGCAGCCAGGCGAACCGCTGGTCGAGCTTGCGCTCGTCTTTGCCCGCCCCTTCCTTATAGGTCCAGTGGGCGGCCACGCCCCACTCGGCCGTCCGGTGCATCTCGTGGGTGCGAATCTGGATCTCCATCGGCTCCCCCGTGTGGCTGACCACGGTCGTGTGCAGCGACTGGTACCCATTGGACTTGGGCATCGCGATGTAGTCCTTGAACCGGCCGGGGATGGGCTTCCACAGCGAGTGGATGACCCCCAGGGCGCCGTAGCAATCTTTGATCGAGTCGGTCAGCACCCGGATGGCGGAGAGGTCGTAGATCTCGTCGAAGTCCTTGCCCAAGGCCAGCTTATTGGCGATGCTGTACACGTGCTTGGGCCGGCCGGTGGTCTCGGCTTTGATCGCGACCGCGGTCAGCTCGCGCTGCAGGATCTCGGTGACGTCGCTGACGTAGGCTTCGCGTTCCTTTCGCTTGCGCGCGATCTTCTTGACGATGTCGTGGTAGTTGTCGGGGTGCAACTCGGCGAAGGAGAGGTCTTCCAGCTCCCACTTGATACCCCACATCCCCAACCGGTGGGCCAGCGGGGCGTAGATGTCGAGCGTCTCCTGCGCCATGGCCCGGCGTCGCTCCTGGGGCAGGAAGTTCACAGTGCGCATGTTGTGCAGCCGGTCGGCCAGCTTGGTCAGCACCACCCGGATGTCTTCGGCCATGGCCACCAGCATCTTGCGGACGTTCTCGGCCTGCGCTTGCTCCTGGCTGTGGAACGAGATCCGCTCCAGCTTGGTGACGCCGGCCACCAGCTTGCCTACGGTGGGTCCGAAGCTCTGCTCCAGGTCCTGCACCGTCAGGTGGGTGTCCTCCACGGTGTCGTGCAGGATGGCCGCGGCCAGCGTGTCGCGGTCCATCTGCAGGTCGGCCAGGATGGCGGCCACCGCCAGGGGGTGTTCGATGAACTTTTCGCCCGAGAGCCGGTTCTGGTCGTGGTGGGCACTGGCGGCCGTCTCATAGGCGCGCGAGAGGACCTCCAGATCCTGCGGCGGCAGGTATCCCACCTTGGCGACCAGGTCGGCGAATTGCATGGTTTTCAGTCCTCTTGAGTGTTTGTACCCAAAATTATGAAGACGCGCCGGGCCTGCTGCCGCGACGCGCCGGGCCGACGCCGGCTAATAGGCCTTCGCCCAGATGACGTCGCTGACAGCGGGCCGGCCACAGACGGCGCAAGGTCCGGCCAGCTTGGCGGCGGTCTTGGGGATAACGCGCGTGGTGGCGCCGCCCGTCCGTTCCTGGACCAGCTTCTCGTCCTCGGCGCTGCCGCACCAGGGCGTGACCACGAACCCGATCTGGTGCTCGAAGTAGTCGACCAGGGCCTCCAGCGAGTCCAATCGGACGGTGTGCTCGTCCCGGAACTTCAGGGCTCGCGCGTACAGGGCGGTCTGGACCTCCTCCAGCGCGACGGGCAGCCGGCTCTTCAGCATGGCCAGCGGCACGGACTCCTTCTTGCTCCGGTCGAGGCGGCGGACCAGCAGGACCTCCCCCTTGGCCAGGTCGCGAGGCCCCACCTCGATCCGCAGCGGCACGCCCTTGAGCTCCCACTCGTTGAACTTGAAGCCGGGGCGCTCATCCCGCCAGTCCACCTTGATGCGGACGCCGCCGGCGGGATGCAGGGCCGGGCCCAGCGCCTCCTGGATCTGAGATTTTTCGTCCTCACTCCGAAAAATCGGGACGACCACCACCTGGATCGGCGCGATTTTAGGCGGGAGCTGCAGCCCGAAGTCGTCGCCGTGGGCCATCACCACGGCCCCCACCATCCGGGTGGACATACCCCAGCTGGTGGAGTGGGGATACTCCCGTTGGTTGGACCGGCCGGTGAAGGTCAGGTCGTACGCCCGCGTGAAATTCTGCCCGAAGTAGTGCGAGGTGCCGGCCTGGAGTGCCTTGCCATCCTTCATCATGGCTTCCACCGCGGTGGAGTACTGGGCCCCGGCGAACTTTTCGGTTTCGGACTTCCGGCCCAGGAAGACCGGCATGGCGCACCAGTCCTCGCAAATCTGGCGGTAGCACTCCAGCATCCGGTCGACCTCTTCCTCGGCCTCCGCGGCCGTCTCATGGAAGGTATGCCCCTCCTGCCACAGGAACTCGCGGGTGCGCAGGAAGAACCGGGTGCGCAGCTCCCAGCGGAAAACGTTGTTCCACTGGTTGGTGAGCACCGGCAGGTCGCGGTACGACTGGATGTAATCGCGCAGGACGCTAGCAATCATGGTCTCGGAGGTTGGGCGCAGGACCAGCGGTTCCTCGAGTTCCTTGCCCCCGCCGTGGGTCACCAGTTGGAACTCGGGCGCAAATCCCGCCACGTGCTCCTTCTCTTTTTGCAGGAAGCTCAGCGGAATCAGGGCGGGAAAGTACCAATTCTCGTGGCCGGTTTGCTTGATCAGCGCGTCCAGCGGATCGCGGATGTTTTCCCAGAGGGCATACCCGTAGGGGCGGATAACCATGGACCCGGCGACGGGTGAGTTGTCCGCCAGCTCGGCCTTGCGGACCACGTCGTTGTACCAGCCCGGGAAGTCCGAAGACTGCTTGCGGATGTCCTTGACGAACCCGTCGTCACTGCCGGCCGGCATGTGGCTGACGATTATACGGGCAGTCGGCCATTCGGCCGGTCGGGCTGCGCCATTCAGCCGGCCGATCGAGGCAGGACGAAACTCGCGGCGCAACCTGCCAATCCGATGATCGGGTCGGACAGCGTGTACCTGCCGATCCGCGCCAAGATCATCGTCCCCTTCTTCGTGGTTCTGCTGCTGGTGGGCGTCCTCGGGACGTGGCTGGCGACGGCCCGGCTGTCGCTCGCCGCTGCCGCCGAGTTCGACGCCGGCCTGCTGCGGGCTAGCCTGCTGGCCAACGATCGGCTCGAGGTCCTCGAAACCGACCGGCTGGCTCAGCTGCGGGCTGCCACCGACACCCTCGGAGTTCCGGAGGCGGTCGCCCGCGGCGACCGGCCGACCCTGGCCCGGCTGCTCACTCCGCTGGCCGGCAACACGGCACCGGCCAACCTCGAGCTTCGCGTGTTGGATCGGGGCGGACACCAGCTGTTCGGGGTCGGCGGCAGCCTCGCAGGGCCCGTCACCCTGCCGAACCTCGACTCTCAGCTTGCTCCGCTGGCCCCGGTCCAGGATGCGCTGGCGGGGCGAACCGATGGGTTGGGCGAGCGCAACGTCTTTCTGGACGCCGGCCCGTCACAGCCCGAGCTCTACTGGATCGGGCCGGTCTGGAACAGCTGGGGCCAGGCGGTCGGCGCCATCCTGATCGGGGAGTCGGTGGCTGACGTCGCCCGTGGCATCCCCGGGTCCTCGTTCTACGACGGCCACGGCAGCCTCTTGAGCTCAGCGCTGCCGGCCCCGCGCTCCCTCAATCAAACCGTCCGTCAGCAGGTCACGGCCGGCCAGGCGATCCGGGTCATGGAAGTCCGTGACGGTCACCAGGTCGGCACCTTGTTCAGTGATTGGACGCTGCGCGGGCATCCGCTGGGCTACCTGGGAACGTCCCTGAATGCCGACGGCTTGACCGCCCTGCTGGCGCAGCTGCGCCTGCTGCTGACGGCCATCTTCGCCGCGGCCGGGCTGCTGACGCTGCTGGCGGGGGCGCTGGTGGCGTGGTGGATCACCCGGCCGGTGGAAGAGCTGGCCACGGCCACCCGTGTGATTGCCGGCGGGGACCTCGCCTACCGAGCCCGGGTGCGCTCCCGGGACGAGATCGGCTCGCTAGCCCAGTCGTTCAACCACATGGCCGCCAGCCTGGCCGACAAGACGGGGCAGCTGGAAGAGATCTACTTCAGCAGCATGGAAGCCCTGGCCCGGGCCATCGACGCTCGGGATCCCTACACCTTCGGCCATTCCGAACGGGTGGCGGCCATCAGCGTGGAGATCGCGGCGGCCATGGGCCTGGATCCCGGGGCGCGCCTGGCGCTGCGGCGAGCGGCCCTGCTGCACGACATCGGCAAGATCGGCATTGCCGACCGCGTGCTGCACAAGCCGACACAGCTCAATGACGAAGAGACCGGCACCATGCAGGAGCATCCCCGCATCGGGTACGAGATGCTGAAAGGCCTGCGTTTCCTCCAGCCCAGCCTGGCCGGCGTGCTGCACCATCACGAGCGCTGGGACGGCACGGGCTATCCCGACGGTATCGCCGGCTCGGGCATCCCGCTGCTGGTCCGCATCCTGACCGTGGCCGACGTCTTTGATGCCCTGACGTCGGAGCGACCGTACCGGCGGGCGCTGAGCCCGGAAGCCGCCACCCGGGCGATCACTGTCGAGTCCGGGGTCCGCTATGACCCCGACGTGGTGACGGCGTTCGTGGCCCGTCGCCAGGCGATCGCCGCCATCGTCGATCACGTGGAGAGCAAGGCGTCATGAGGCGGGCCGCCCACTGGGCCGTTCCGCTGGCTGCCGCCCTGTG
>DASQAY010000307.1:0-5038 GCA_035635515.1 Candidatus Eiseniibacteriota bacterium
TGGCTACTCGGTTGCCACCGGTTGGGCGGCAGGATTCCTGGCGGCGGGGGCTCTGCTGACCGCGCTGCTGATCAACGCGAACAAGGCGGCCCCGCACCGCCCCTCCGCTACCCCTCCCCGAGTGGGAGGGTAGATCCTGGCGCGTCATCCGGGCTGGAGGCCGCGCGCATCCAGGGCGCGACCTCCACTCGGGATTCCATCCTTAATCACGAGCCAGATCCTGGCGCGCTCCCGCAGGATCCCAATGCGGTCGAGGGGATCGCCGTCGACGACCAGGAGATCCGCGCGCTTCCCGGGAGTCACCGCGCCCGCATCGTCTAGTCCGAGCGCCCGTGCAGACCCAGTCGTTCCGGCCGTGATGGCCTCGAGCGGACTCAGGCCGCCCTCGACCATACGGACCAGCTCGACCGCGTCGTCTCCGGGCGGCCCGCTGTCATGACCCATCGCCAGCGGCACGCCGGCAAGGGCGGCCGCCGTGAGCGTCCGATAGGCATCCTCGAGCTGGCGCTTCGCCTGCTCCACGAGCTTCGGGGCGAACGCGGTAGTGAAGCGCTCGGCGAGGTCATGGAAGGTGGTGAGGGTGGGAACCAGGACGATTCCGCGCTCGGCCATCCGATCCAACAGCTGGGGTTCTCTGTGCAGTGAGAGGCCATGCTCGATCGTGTCCACGCCCTCGTCGACGGCCAGGCGGGCGCCCCCCAACCCTTCGGCATGCGCCGCCACCCGGAGTCCCATCCGGTGCGCCTCGTCAACGACCGCGTGCAGCTCCGGCTGGGTGAGCTGGGCCGGCTCGGGATCCTCGTCGACCACAGACCGGGCGCCGGTGGCCATCACCTTGATGAAATCGGCGCCCCGCCGGATCTGCTCGCGCACCGCCTTGCGCATGTCGTCCGCCCCATCGGCTTCGCGATACATCGTTCCAAAGATCCGGCCGCCCGGAGCCGTCGCCGAGACGATGCGCGCGCAGGTCAACACGCGAGGACCATCGACCAACCCGAGGCGGATGGCCTCGCGGAGGGCCAGGGCCTCGTCGTCGTAACTGCCCACGTCCCGGACGGTGGTGATTCCGGCATCCAGAAATGCCCGGGCGGCCTTCGCCAGGATGAAATAGCCGAGCTCCCGAGGCCGAGGCGGCTCTCCCTTGAGGACTTCGCGGGGTCCGAAGTCTGGGCTCCGCTCCATGTGGCTGGACAGGTGGACGTGGGCGTCGACGAGCCCGGGCAGCATGGTGCGGCCAGTCAGGTCGATCGCGCCAGGCGGTCGCTCGCGCTGAGCCGGGCCGACATCGGTGATCGTGCTCCCGGTGATGACGACGGTGGCGCGCTCCTGCACCGCCCCTCGTCCATCGATCAGGCGCGCACCCCAGAGGATCAGTGGATTTTGAGCGGCGGGCCCGACGCTCTTGTCGATAACGGGCATTCTAGGGCCGGTCTAGCCAGAACCAGCCCGGGCCAGCGGCACCTCTGCGAGCGGCGGCCGCGGGACAGTCCCGTGCACCACCTCAAACCCGGTGGTGTTGTGGCGCACATCGACGTGGTCCCGCTGCAGGTGCAGGTCCAGCGCTCCGCGGCCCGCCCGCAGATTGCGGAGGGTGAGCGAGGGCAGCCACTCCGGCAGGTCCGGGTTGACGTAAATCTTCCGCGTGTTGCCGACCGTGTGGATCCCGCACAGGATGGCCACCAGCCGGAAGATCGATGCCGCGGCCCAGGCCTGCGGCACGTTGGAGCCCAGGTAGCGCACCGGGAAGCCGCCCGGCTCCCGCGCCAGCCCGCTGAAGAGCTCGGGCAACCTGAACGACTCGAACCGTTCGGCGGCCGCGAAGATGCCCTCGGCGATGCGCTGCGCTTCGGCATGACGCCCTGCTCGGCGGAAACCGCCGGCGATGGTGGCGTTGTCGTGCGGCCAGACGGACCCGAGGTGATAGGAGTGGGGGTTGTAGCTCGGATGGTCGCTGGACAGCGTGCGGACCCCCCACCCACTCCACATATCCGGCTGCATCAGGCGGTCCACCACGCGCTGGGCGCGGTCCGGCGGGACGATGCCGCTGGCCAGGCAGTGGCCGGCATTGGACGCCACGGTCCGGATCGGCTGCTTGTGGCCGTCGAGGCCAAGGTAGTACGTGCCCTCGCTCTCCCACCAGAAGGTCTCATTGAAGCGCTCGTACAGCGCCAGTGCCTGGCGGCGCAGGTCCTTAGACCGTTCCTCTTCGCCCCACAGGTGACACATCTCCGACATCCGGAGCAGGGCATCGAAGGCGTAACCCTGGAGTTCGCACAGCGCCAGCGGCACCGGCGCGATGCTGCCGTCCTCGTGCTGGATGGCATCGCCCGAGTCCTTCCAGCCCTGGTTGTACAGGCCGCGCCGGGACCGAGAGATGTACTCCTGGAAGCCGTCGCCGTCTCGGTCGCCATGTTGCAGCATCCAGGCCAGGGCCGCCTCAGCGTTGGCCCGGTAGCGAGTGAGGAGCTCGGTCTCGCCGCTCCACTGATAGGCGTACGACAGCACGATGAGGTACAGGGGCGTCGCGTCGTGGGTGCCGTAGTAGGGGGCGAAGGGCAGCAGGTTCAAGCTAGCCAGCTCGCCGAATCGCACCTCGTGCGGGATCTTGCCGGGCTCCTTGTCCTGGTCCGGGTTGTCGTCCTTCGCCTGAAATCGGGCGAGCTGGTCCAGCGCCCCGGACGCGAACTCCGGAAAGCCACTGATGCTTTCCATGGCGACCACCAGGGTGTCGCGCCCGAAGAGGGTGACGTACCAGGGAATGCCGGCCGCCGGGACGTACACGCTGCGACGGACGGTGAAGTCCGTCATCCGGAGGGCTTCCAGGTCCGCCACCGACTGGCGCCAGATGGCGGGCAGGGTCGGATGCGGGCTCTCCAGGTCCACCCGGGGCAGCACCCGGGGGCCGAGGCCGGCTTCCTTCCGGAGCATGGCGTGGCAATCGAGCACGCGGCCCAACCGGCGGCCGACGACCGGGCGCCACTCCAGGCAGACGTGCCAGGTGCCCTTGGGCGCCAGCGTGACGATGAACACCAGGCGCCCGTTGGCGAACTCAGGGTGCGCGTCCGGCTTGGCTACGCGGACGACTAGCTCCCGCCGGAAGTCGCCGTTGCGATAGGTGGTGCGCAACTCTCCCGACGAGGGACGCCACAGGGTCTGCAGGTCGCCGCGCCGGATCAGACGATGGCTGCGCACGTCGAACACGTCGGCGAAGTCGGATTCCAGCGCCACCTCGAGCACCAGCCGGACGGGAGTCTTGGCGAAGCTGAGCAGGTCATAGTCCTCGTGAATGCCTTCCAGGATGGTGCGATGGAGCCGCAAACCCACCGACCGCTCCGGGAGCACGAGGTCGGTCAGTTCGGCAGAAACGCCGGACACGCCGCCCAAGGGCATCGCCGGCGTGATGAACTCGTGTCGGGCCGAGAAGTGGGCCACCTCCGCGGCGTCCAGCAGGATGGGCGACAGCCCATTCAGGGTGAGCCGGTAGCCCGAGACCAGCCGGGTGTCGCGACTGAAGAAGCCGACGTCGTCGGTGGGCAGCATGCTCCCGTCTGCCTGGCAGACCAGGAACTCATGGTCGTAGTTGATGGTGACGGTGGGCGGCCCGATGGTTCCGCGCATCCGGACCCCACTTTATCTTGAGTGGCAGGCCGGAGTCAGAGAATGGTGGGCTCAGCGCTCGGCGGGCACGACCGACGACACCATCCGATTGCGCATCAGCCCGATGCCCTCCACCTCGGTCTCGAGCACGTCGCCGGGGTGGAGGAATTCCGGCGGGGTGCGGGCAAACCCCACGCCGTCCGGCGTGCCGGTCGCGATCAGCGTGCCCGGCCGCAGGGTCATGCCGATCGATAGCCAGGCGATCACCTGGGCCACCGGGTAGAGCATGTCGGCGGTGTTCCCGTCTTGCTTGGTGATGCCATTGACGCGCAGCGAAAGGCGCAGGTGCTGCGGGTCGGGGATCTCGTCGGCGGTCACGATCCAGGGCCCGACGGGTGAGGAGCGGTCCAGGCTCTTGCCCTTGAAGTACTGCCCGCCCCAGCCATTCTGGATGTCCCGCGCCGAGACGTCGTTGACGACGGTGTAGCCGAAGACGTGCGGCCTCGCGTCGGCGGGCTGGAGGTTCAGCGCGGTGCGCCCGATCACCACGCCCAGCTCCACCTCCCAATCGATCTGCTCGCTGATCCGCGGGTCGATGCCGATATCGTCGAAAGGCCCGGTGATGGAGGTCTGGGCCTTGCTGAAGACGGTTGGCGGTTTGACTTCCTCCCCCCAGGCCTGCGCGCTCTCGGTGGCGTGCTTGCCGTAGTTGCGACCGATGGCCAGCACATCGCCCCGCGGCGGGTCGAGCGGAGCCAGCAGCGGGAGGCCGGCCAGCTTTCGCACATGCGGGCTGACCGTGGATGGCGGCAAGGCGAGCAGCTCGCGCACCAGGCCGTGCCCGGCATCGCCGGCCTCGATGAGGCCAAGAAGATCGGCCGGGAGTGAGGTGGCCCCTGCGGCACGTGCCAGCGCGGTCAGATCGAGGACATCCTGGGCTGGGCCTCCACGGACGATACCCATTCGCCGTTCGTCCTGGTGCCGGAACATGAGCAACTTCATCGGCTGCGGTCCTCGATCTCCCAGGCGTGGTCCAATTCGTGCCAGGCTGCGCGCCGGACGGCATAGCGCACCGGCCAGTCCTTATCGGGGACCTGCGGTGTCCCGGTGGCGCTGCGCACGGCTTCGAGCATGGCTGCCCGGACGGCAGTCACCGCCGATCCATCTCGCGACGCCGGCTGGGGAGACCGAATTCCCATCTTGCGTGCGTACATTGATTCGGCGCCGATCACATGGTCGCGGATGGCATCGCGGTCACGACCGCCGCCGCGGGGGCCCTTGCGCAACGCCGGCGGGGCCGCGGCCACCACCCGGTCGAACACCGTCCAGGAGGCCGCCAGCAGTCCGGCCAACGTCTCGGCCTCCCGCCGCGACAGCGGGTCTCGGTCGGGCGCGGCCTCCCGGCCGGGGACGCCGAAGTCGGTGTCGAAGCTCCCCTTGA
>DASQAY010000308.1:0-11129 GCA_035635515.1 Candidatus Eiseniibacteriota bacterium
CGGAGCGGCCCTCCTCGTGATCCTGATCCAGGGCGACGCCTATGCGCCCCAGCAATTTGCGTTCTTCGGGGCGGCGGGCGGACTGCCGGAGCCGCGGTCCCGGCTCCCGGCCGCAGCAGCCATGGCGGCCTTCGCGGTCCTGTACGCGGCCAGCCTCTGGGATACGCGCCGGATGTTGCAACGGATGCGCCGGCAAGCCGCCAAGCTCCAGGTGCTCCGGGGCGGCCCGCGAGAAGACTAGGATTGCCTCGGCGTGGGCAATTACGGTGGCCTCGTCCTCGGCATCGTCGGGCTCCTGGCTAGCTTGGTGCTGGGCTTCGGCGCGATGACCCTCATCTGGCGCAATCACTGGGCGACCTTCGGGGCCACTGAGTCACTGCTTGCCCGGCTTTCGGCGGCGGTGGTGGTCGGGCTGTTCGCCATGGCCGGCGGCCAGTACCTCTTCTATTCGGCCCTGAATGTCCTCCAGCCGGGCCAGGGTTCGTTCGGCCCGAACCCGGACCCCGCCGTGGGCCGCAACAAGGCGCTGGCTGTGGTTGCGGTGGCGTTGGCGTTGACCGTTGTCGCTCTCATCCGGACCGAGGTCTACCATCGTCGCGCGATCGGCATCAGCCACCGCGGCGAGAGCGAAGACGAATGGCAAACGGAGGAGCCCGCAGAAAAGCGAGCGCCCCGCGAGCGCTGAGCTCGCCAGTTCTCCTCCCCTGTAGGAATCCTCGCCTATCTCTTCAGACTGGCTTGAGCACCTTGGCGAGTTTGTCGAGCTCGCTCTCCCAGCCCATGACCGCCATCTGCGTCCAATGCGCGTCGTGCATCGCATCCAGGGTCAACACCATCCTCACGCCCTGCGGGCTGGTGCCGAACTCGACCGTCGTCGCCACCTCGTAGGGCGTGACGCCGGGGATGAAGTCGGCGAGCTGGGTGAAGGTGAGCCGCTTCAGCGGCTCAACCTCCTTATAGGTGACCAGAGACTCGGTCGTCAGCGGCATCCCCGCCTTCTTCATGAACTCGATCTGCTCCGCGGCCGTCGCGGTCATCGCGTACAGGAGCTCGCCGCCCAGGCGAAAGTCGAGTCTGCGGACTTTTACCGCGAAACCGGCTGGGCCCCACCACGATTCGATTCCCTCTTTCGTTGTCCAGAGCTCCCACACGTCCTCGATGGCCGCGTTGACCGTCCGCTCGATGCTCACCTTTCGGCGTGCCGGCTGCGTCTGCGAGGGCAAGCTAGGAGCCGCTCCGGTACGCCTGCTTTAGCGTGGCGAGGTCGAGCTTGCGCATCTTTAACAGGGCTTCCATGACTTTTGCCGGGTTGCCGGATTTCGGGTCTCCCATCATCTGCCCCAAAGCGGCGGGGACGACCTGCCACGACACGCCGAACCGATCCTTGAGCCAGCCGCACGGTCCTTCCTCGCCGCCCTCAGTGAGCCGCGCCCACACCTCATCGATCTCTTCCTGGGTCTCGCAGGTCGCCACGAAAGAGAAGGCTTCAGTGAACGTAAAGGACGGTCCGCCATCGAAGGCCGTGTATTCCTGGCCGTCGAGCTCGAAGCTGGCGTGCAACACGCTCCCTTCGGGGAGCGGGCCCTTCCCATCGCTGCGTAGCAAACTCAGGACCTTCGAGTTCGGAAATAGCGAGACGTAGAAATTCACCGCCTCTTCGGTCCCGGTCTTGAAGGTCAAAGACGGTCTCACGCTCTGCACCTGTACTTTGCCGGCCACCTGCGTCGTCCGTGTCCGTACTTCCTTCATCCGCGTGCCTCCTTCTTCTTGGGTCGGGTCCTGCCCCGTCGGTCGAGTTCTGCGGCAAACCTATCAAGCCGGGCCTCCCACATCCGGCGGTAGCCGATCATCCAGTCGTCCAGCTCGCGAAACGGCCCCGGGCGCAGGGCGTAGAGTCTCCGCCGGCCCTCAGGACGGACGACCACAAAGCCTGCGTCCTGCAGGATGGCGAGCTGCCGGGAGACACCGGGTTGACCGATGTCCACGACGTCGACCAACTCGCCGACCGAGCGTTCGCCAGTGCGAAGTTCATCGACGAGGCGACGCCGGGTCGGGTCGGCCAGGATCTGGAAGACGTCGGGCATGGCTATATATTACTACAGCGACATATATCTTGTCAACAATATGGCGCCGCCTCGCAGCCGACCATGGACCTCTGGCCGGGCGTCACGGCACCTCGATCTCAACGGAGTGGGCGAAGTGATAGATCGAGAAGTCTCGGCCATCGACAGTCAGGATCCGATCGAGAGTAGGATCGTCGTCCACCATGGCAAACACCGCCGCGTCGACATAGGAGAACGACTGATCGATGTACTGGGTCAGTATGGCTCGAGCCCGTCGGTAGGCATCACGACCGAGTGGGCGCACGTCAAACAGCCCTGGGATACTGTCCACCAACTTGAAAACGCTGAGTGCAACGCTGGCGTCCTTTCGCGGACTAACTCGGCGGTCGTATCGGAGCTTGGTAAATGCCTCGCCCACGACCACGTCCGGTACCGCAATCTTCGTGCGTTGTTGCCGAGCCGCCAGGACGTGCCGCGTTGCCCAGGCATGATGCCGGTCGCCGCGATTGACTGCCGCGATCAGCAGGCCGCTGTCAGCGAGGGCGGCCAGCGCCGTATACCGTCTGATCGATCGTTGCCGACAGGTCGGCAGGCCCCTCGATGGAGCCGAGGTATTGGAGAAGGGGGTCACCATCTCCGGATTCGGTCGCCAATCCGAGCGCGACCAAATGCACGATCAACCCGCTCTGAGATGCGCCGCGCGCCTTCGCGAGTTTTCGCAACCGGGCATCCATCCGGGCCGGAAGCGTGATGTTCTTGCGAACATATCGGCGCACTGCGTGGATCATTATACACATCGGCTAGCGATGTGTACACACTCGACAGAGCACGGCCTGCTGTCCGTCGGGCGTTCGCTCCCGGGGCTTGTGGCTCGAGCCTCTCGAAACACCCCCACCCTACCCTCCCCCCAGGGGGGAGTGAGATTACGTCTCCCGCACAGGGTGTTGAGAATCTGCGGGTAGGTCTAGGGCGCGGGACTGGGCGTGAAGATCACCTGCGAGGCCGGGATCTCGCCATCGAGCAGGTTCCACTTCATCAGCAGCCGGCGATAAGTGCCGTCCAGCATGATGCCGGTCATCGCCTGCTGCAGCGCCTTGAGCAGCTCTTCGTTGCTGAAGTTGACCGCGATCCCCTGGGGAGTGCTCTGGATCGGCGGCCCGGCCACGTCGTACACGTTGGGCATCTGCTGGACGAAGTAGGCGGCCACCGGCGAGGCGTCGATGGCGGCGTCCGCGGTGCCCGCCTGCACCAGCTTGAGCGCCTCGGTGTCCGTGGTCGTGAACTGGATATTGATGGGCGTCCCCTTACAGACGTCGCCGTTGGCCCCGCTCAGCGTCTGGGCTTCGGTGGTGGCCACCTCCGCCGCGGCCCGCTTGCCGCACAGGTCCCGGAGCCCCTGGATGTTGGCCGGGTTGCCTTTACGCACCACGATGGCCTCGCCGGCCTGGAAGTAACCGACAAAGGCCACCCGCTTCTGGCGTTCGGGCGTCACCGCCATGGCGGAGATGATGGCGTCGCCCTGCTTGGCCAGCAGGGAAGGGATCAGGACTTCAAACGGCGTCGACTTGATCTGCGCCGACAGCCCGATCTTGGTGGCCAGGGCCTGGGCCACGTCGATGTCGAAGCCGACCGGCTTGCCGTTCTCGATCGATTCCTGGGGCGGGTAATCGGTGGAGGACAGGAACGTAATGGCTCCGGGATGGATGAGCGTGGTGGGCACCCGGATCACGTTGGCCGACGCGGTGGCCGGCGGCTCGGCCGTCCCCGACGGCAACGCACGCATACTCGACGGCAGGGAGCAGGCCGTCACCGCCACGCCGAGCGCGGCGAGCGCGGTGAAGAAGCGAGCGGTGGTGAGAGCCGTTCTCCGGCTGGAGTGAGGATCAGCGCGCGGGCCGACCAATTGGGCGACATTCTATCGCCGAGCCGACGACTTGTAAAGTTAACGCCGTGAGCCTGCGCCTGGACGGTGCCACGCTTTCCTGCCGCGACGTGGTGGGCGTGGCCCGCCACCGCACGCGGGTCGAGCTCGATCCTACCGCGGAGGCCCGCCTGCAGCGGATCCGGACGGTGGTCGACGGCCTGGTCGCTAGCGGCCAGGTGGTGTATGGGCTGACCACCGGGGTGGGCGATCTGCGCACCACCCGGATCGCCCCGGAGCACGTCAAGCAGCTGCAACGCAACCTGCTGATGAGTCATGCCGTGGGTGTCGGACCAGCCCTCCCCGAGGACGTCGTGCGGGCGGCCATGGTGACCCGCGTCAACCAGTTCGCCCAGGGCTCGTCGGGTGTCCGGCCACAGATCGCGCGGGCGCTGATGGGACTCCTGAATGCGGACATCTGCCCGCGGATTCCGGAGAAGGGCTCATTGGGCGCCAGCGGCGACCTGGCCCCCTCGGCCCACATGGGGCTGGTGCTGATCGGCGAAGGCGAAGTGGTGCGCGATGGCCAGGTGCAACCGGCGGGTGACGCGTTGCGGGCGGCGGGCCTGCAGCCGGTCGACCTCGACGCCAAGGATGGGCTCGCCATCCTCAACGGCACCCACTTCATGGCCGGCGCCGCCGCTCTCCTGGTGGCCGACGCGGAACGCGTGCTGAAGACGGCTGACGTGGTGCTGGCCATGAGCGTGGAGGCCCTGCGCGCCTCGCGCACCCCGTTTGACGCGCGCATCCACGCTGCCCGTCCGCACCCCGGCCAGGTGGCGTCGGCCGCCCGCGTGTGGCAGCTCACCGAGGGGAGTGGCATCGTGGAGTCGCACGCCTTGTGCGACCGGGTCCAGGACGCCTACTCGATCCGTTGCGCCCCCCAGGTCCACGGCGCCTCCGCCGATGCCATCGCCTACTTGAAACAGATCGTGGAGGTCGACCTGAACGCCGGCACCGACAACCCCATGGTGTTCGCGGATGGCCCGTCGGTCCTCTCCGGCGGCAACTTCCACGGGCAGCCGCTGGCGCTGGGTCTCGACTTTGCCGGCCTGGCGCTGGCCGAGATTGGGAGCATCGCCGAGCGCCGCCTCTTCCGGCTGCTGACCGGGCACCTGAGCGAGCTGCCCCCGTTCTTGACCCGGCACTCGGGGCTGGACAGCGGCTACATGCTGCTGCAGTACGCGGCCGTCGCCCTGGTCAGCGAGAACCAGGTGCTGGCCACTCCCGCCAGCATCCACTCCCTGTCCACCTCGGCCGACCAGGAGGACGACAACAGCATGGGCTGGACGGCCGCCCTGAAAGCGCGCCAGATCCTGGCCAACGTGGAGACCATCCTGGCCCTGGAGGCGCTGGCGGCCGCCCAGGGGATCGACCTGCTGGCGCCGCTCACCCCGGCTCCGGCCACCAACGCGGCCCACGACGTCATCCGCGACCGGGTCCCGACGCTGGAGCATGATCGGATCCTCGAGCCCGAGATCCGGGCCGCCACCGAGCTGGTCCACTCCGGCGCGCTGGCGCGGGTGGTCGACGCGCTCGCGCCCTCTCCATGAGCGACGCACCCACGATTCGGGCTGCCCGGGGCACCACGCTGACCTGTAGGGGCTGGGCGCAGGAGGCCGCCTACCGGATGCTCTGCAACAACCTCGACCCGGAGGTGGCGGAACGACCGCAGGACCTGGTCGTCTATGGCGGCACCGGCAAGGCCGCCCGCGACTGGCCGTCCTTCCACCGCATCGTTGCCGCGCTCAAGCGGCTCAAAGATGACGAGACCCTGCTGGTCCAGTCCGGGAAGCCGGTGGGCATCTTTCGGACACACGAGTACGCGCCTCGGGTGCTGATCGCCAACAGCCTGCTGGTGCCCCACTGGGCAACCTGGGAGCACTTCTGGGAGCTGGAGCGATTGGGCTTGATGATGTACGGGCAGATGACGGCCGGCAGCTGGATCTACATCGGCACCCAGGGGATCCTGCAGGGGACCTACGAGACCTTCAACGCGATTGGCGCCAAAAGGTTCGGCGGCAGTCTCAAGGGCCGGGTGGTGCTGACCAGCGGGCTGGGCGGGATGGGCGGGGCGCAGCCCCTGGCGGTGACCATGAACGAGGGGGTGGCGCTCTGCGTCGAGGTCGACCCGGCCCGCATCGAGCGGCGTCTGACGACCCGCTACCTCGACCGGGCGACCCGCAGTCTCGATGAAGCCCTGCGGTGGGCAGATGAGGCCCGAGCGAAAGGGACCCCGGCCTCCATCGGACTGGTGGGCAACGCCGCGGAGGTCTACCCCGCCCTGCTGGCGACCGGCTTCCATCCGGACGTGGTCACCGACCAGACCTCGGCTCACGATCCTCTGCGCGGCTACATCCCCGCGCCGCTGACCGTCGAGGAGGCCGCCGACCTCCGGGCCCGCGATCCCGAAGAGTACCTGCAGATGGTCAAGCAATCAGTGGTCGCCCACGTGGGCGCCATGCGCGGCTTCCAGCGGCAGGGGGTCGAGGTCTTCGACTACGGGAACAATCTGCGCGGCCAGGCGCTGGCCGCTGGGGTGCGCGACGCGTTCGAGATTCCGGGCTTCGTGGTGGCCTACATCCGGCCGCTCTTCTGCGAAGGCAAAGGCCCCTTCCGCTGGGTGGCGCTCTCCGGCGAGGCGGCCGATATCTACAAGACGGACCAGGCGGTGCTCGACGAGTTCCCGGACAACGAACCGCTGCGGCGCTGGCTGACGCTGGCTCGCGACCGGGTGCAGTTCCAGGGCCTGCCGGCGCGCATCTGCTGGCTTGGCTACGGCGAGCGGGAGCGCGCCGGCCGCCGCTTCAACCGGATGGTCAAGAGCGGCGAGCTGAAGGCGCCCATCGTCATCGGCCGGGACCACCTCGACGCCGGCTCGGTGGCGTCGCCCTATCGCGAGACGGAGGGCATGCGCGACGGCAGCGATGCGGTGGCCGACTGGCCGATCCTGAATGCGCTGGTGAACACTGCCGCGGGCGCCAGCTGGGTGTCGGTCCATCATGGGGGCGGAGTCGGGATGGGGAACTCTATCCACGCCGGGATGGTGGTAGTTGCAGACGGTACCGATGCCATGGACGAGCGGCTGCAGCGGGTGCTGACCAGCGACCCCGGGATGGGCGTGATCCGCCACGCCGACGCCGGCTACGAAACCGCCATCGAGTTTGCCCGCGCGCACGGCATCGATCGAGCGGAGTGATCCAGGCCGATCTCGTCATCCGACACGCGGGGCTGCTCTGCACCATGGTGGCGCGCGATAGCGATGCCCTGGGACGGATCCGGGACGGCGCGGTCGCGGCGCGCGATGGGCGGGTGGTCTGGGTGGGCCGCGATGCCGACCTCGAGGCGGCGGTCAAACTGGATGGCGACCTGATCGACGTCGCGGGCCGCTGTGTCCTTCCCGGCCTGGTCGATCCGCACACGCATCCCGTCTTTGCCGGCTCGCGGGCCGCCGACTTCTACGAGCGCCTCACGCCCAATCTCTCCCTCCCCCCTGCGGGGAGGGGTAGGGGTGGGGGTATCCCGTTGACCGTTCGCCTTACCCGCGAGGCCGATCCGGAGACGCTGTTGGCCAACGCCCGCCAGCACGTGATCCGGTTCCTGGGCCATGGCACCACGACCATCGAGGCCAAGACCGGCTATGGGCTCGACCTCGAGCAGGAAGACAAGCTGCTGACAGTCCTGGCGAAGCTGCCGAACGTCAGCCCGCTGCGTGTGATCCCCACGTTTCTCGGAGCCCATGCGGTTCCCGAGGGGGTGAAGCGCGACCAGTACGTGTCCGCGATCGTCGACCAGATGCTCCCGGCATTCACGGGCCGGGCACGCTTCTGCGATGCCTGGTGCGATCCGCCGGCGTTCACGCCCGCCGAGACTCGTCGCATCCTGGGTCGGGCCAAGGAGCTCGGCTACGGCTTGCGCCTGCACACCGCCCAGACCGCCCCCGGAGAGGGCCCCATGATCGCCGCCGAGCTGGGCGCGGCCAGCGCCGATCACCTCGAGTACGCGACCCCCGACCAGGCCCGAGCGCTGGCTCGAGCCGGCGTGGTCGCCGTCCTCTGCCCCGGCGCCAATTTCACGGTCCCTGGAAGTCCCAGCCCGCCCATCGCGGAGTTTCGCAAGGCCGGCCTGACCATGGCCATTGCCTCGGACCTCAATCCGGGAACCTCGAGTTCGGAGAGCCTGACCTTCGCCATGACGCTGGCCTGCGTGCGGTGGGGCATGACGGTGGAGGAGGTCATGCTGGGCGCCACCTGTCACGCGGCGCACTCGCTCGGACTCGACGGTGTGGCGGGCTGCCTGGCCCCCGGGAGTTACGCGGACGCGGTGGTCTTCGACGTCGAGGCCCCGGAAGAGATTCCGTACCATGTCGGGGTGAACCGGGCCGTCGTGACCATCGTCGGCGGGCGCGCCTGGACCGCTCCGTGACCCAGGTCGTCGAGTCGGTTCCCAATTTCTCAGACGGCCGGCGCCCCGAGGTCATCGATGCCATCGTGGGCGCGATCCGTGGCCCGGGTGGACGCGTCATCGATGTCCAGGTTGATCCGGCGCACAACCGGTCGGTGGTCACTTTCGTGGCGGAGACCCAGGTCGCCGAAGAGGCCATCGTGGCCGCTGGCCGGGTGGCGATGGACCGGATCGACCTGACCACCCACGAGGGTGAGCATCCCCGGATGGGCGCCATGGACGTGGTCCCGTTTGTCCCGTTCGCCGACACGCCGATGAGCGCCTGCGTCGAGCTGGCCCACCGGACCGGGGCCCGGCTGGCGCGCGAGCTGGGGCTGCCGATCTACTACTACGGCGAGGCAGCTCGGATCCCCGAGCGCCGCGAGCTGGAGCGGGTGCGGCGCAAAGGCTTCGAGGAGCTCCGGGTGCACATCGGCGATCCGGATCGGGTCCCGGATGAGGGGCCGCGGACGATCCATCCGACGGCGGGGGCGACCGCGGTGGGCGCCCGGATTCCGTTGATCGCCTACAACGTCAACCTGAAGACACGCGACCTGGGCGTCGCCAAGGAGATCGCCAAAACGATTCGGGCGTCGTCGGGAGGGCTGCCCAACGTCAAGGCGCTCGGTTTCGACCTGGCCGACCGGGGGCTGGTCCAGGTGTCGATGAACCTGACCGATTACCGGGTCAGCAACATGTGGCGGGTATTCACCGCGATCCAGGCGGAGGCCGCCAAGCATGGCGTGGAGGTGGTCGAATCTGAGATCGTAGGGGCGATCCCGCTGGATGCGGCGGTGCGGACCATCCGAGAGGTCCTGATCGAGCCGAAGTTCAATATGGACCAGATCCTGGAGAAGAAGGTATGGGCCGGCGAGTGACAGCGGTCAAACCGGTCGTCGAGCTGGCGGTGGGCGAGTATCTCAGCGGACTGGCAGCCGCCGCGCCAGTTCCCGGGGGCGGCAGTGCGGCGGCCCTGGCCGGGGCGATGGGCAGCGGGCTGCTGTGCATGGTGACCCGCATCGCCATGCGCAAGGCGAAGGATGCGCCCGCCCAGGAACCGCTGCGCTGGCTGGAGATCGAGTTCGAGCGCTGTATGGAGGACCTCGGCGTGCTCAGCCAGGAGGACATCGACGCCTACGACGCGGTGGTGATGGCCCGCAAGGAGGCCGGCAAGGAGAGCCGTCGGTTCGCCGATTGTGTCGCGGAGGCCACCCGCGTCCCGCTGGACACCGCTGACGCCGCGGACCGTGCCCTGCGCATCGCGGACCGGCTGCGGCCGCTGGCGCTGCCGGTGACGGCATCGGACTTCGAAACCGGTTGCTACCTGCTGGAGACCGCCTTCAAGGGCGGCATGGCCAACGCGGCCATCAACCTTCCCGATCTCCACCCCGACCACCGAGAGCAGTTCCAGCAGCGCTACGAGGCCCTGAGCAAGAAGCGCAGCACCTGATCAATCTCCCTCCCCCTTGTGGGGAGGGCAGGGTGGGGGTATTTCGAGCACTACTGCCCGGATCATCTCGAGCACCACCTCTGTCCTCTGGAGCACGTCGTTGTTCCAGAACCGCAGGACACGGAAACCCTGCGACTTCAGCCAGGCTGTGCGTTCGTTATCACGCTCGATGTCCTCGACATGCTGGCCACCATCCACTTCGATCAAGAGCCGTGCGCCCAAGCAGGCAAAATCGACGACGTAAGGACCCATTGGGACTTGCCGCCGAAAGTGGTGGCCCTTCATCGGACCGCGTCGTAGTCGCGCCCAGAGGCGAATTTCCGCGTCCGTCATCTGGGCACGCAGCCGGCGGCCACGTTGAATGTCGGCGGATGAGGCGGAGTGTCGTTGTGTCAATGGCAGGGACACCCCCACCCCGACCCTCCCCGCACGGGGGAGGGAGAATTAGGTGCTTCGGTCATCTGGGTACGCGGCGGACGGGGACGACACCCCCACCTCTACCCTCCCCGCAAGGGGGAGGGAGAGTTATGAGCTGCGGTCATCTGGGCACGGAGCTCGCGGGCACGGTCAATGTCGGAGGGCGAGGCGGAGCGCGGTGTGTCAATGGCTTTGACACCCCCACCCCTACCCCTCCCCGCAGGGGGGAGGGAGAGTTAATAGGGTTAGGTACGCCGACGTCTTCGTCGGGCTTGCGCGGCGTCGGGAAGGGAAGCCAACCTAGCTAACTCCAGCCTGAAGAGGTCCCATCGGAAACAGAGTTGCTTGAAGTCCTCTACTTGTACGGACGTCCGGTACACGCCGAGGTGATCCTCCACGTGCTGAAACGCCTGTTTCAGTTCCTGGACCATTTCGACGAGCCTCGACGTGTCGGGCCTGCTCATCGCCTGCACAACTATACAAATTCGTGTGTGGCATGTCAAGAGAGCAGTATTGCTCCGCTAAGACCAGGGTGCTAAAGGACGTAGGATCTTCCAAGGGGGTTTGCATGATCAAGCGGGTCGCTATGGCGTTCGGGGTGATCTACCTCGCCGCGGGGATCCTGGGCATGCTGCCGTTCCTGGGCGGGACCCTCGGCATGACCCCCAGCAACCTGCTGAATGTCTTCTCCGTCAACCTGCTGCACAACGTCGTCCACGTGGGGCTGGGTATCGCGGGCCTGGCCGCTGCCAGCAGCGAGCGGAACTCGCGTCAGTACGCCCAGGTCGTGGGGATAGGCCTGCTCATCCTCGGGGTCATCGGTATCTCCGACCCG
>DASQAY010000309.1:0-6058 GCA_035635515.1 Candidatus Eiseniibacteriota bacterium
TCCTTCTGGCCGAAGTAGGCGCGCTTGGGCTGAGCCAGCTCGAACAGCTTCAGCACGGCCGTCAGCACCCCTCTGAAGTGCCCGGGGCGAGCCTGCCCCTCTAGCAGGTCGCCCAGGAGCCCCGGGTCCACGGCCGACTTGAAGCTGGGCGGGAAAAGCTGGTCGACCGAGGGATGGAACAGGGCGTCCACCTGAAGCGCCGTCAGCCGCTGGCTGTCCTGATCGAACGGCCGCGGGTAGCGGGCGAAGTCCTCATGGGGGCCGAACTGCAGTGGGTTGACGAAGATGCTGACGATCACCCGGGCGTTCTCCCGCCGGGCTCGGCTGACCAGGCTCTCGTGACCGGCGTGAAGCGCCCCCATGGTTGGCACCAGGCCGATCTCCTCGCCCGCCTGGCGCCAGGCGAGTGCCTGCTGCTGCAGCATGTACGGGTCCTCGTAGATCCTCACGCGGGCTTGGCGTATTCGTGCGCCGGGTCGGGGAAGACGCCGTTGCGGACGTCCTCGTCAAACCGTCGCACCGCCCGCTCGATCTCTGGACCAAGCGCCGCGTACGCCTTCACAAACTTGGCCACGTGGTCGGGGGTCAGGCCGAGGACGTCCTGAATGACCAGCACCTGGGCGTCGGTATGCGGACCGGCTCCGATGCCGATGGTGGGGATGGCCAGCGCCTCCGTCACCCGCTTGCCCAGCGGGCTGGGAATGCCTTCCAGCACGAGGCTGAATGCCCCGGCGGCCTCCAGGGCCTGGGCGTCGGCCAGGATCCGCTCGGCCGCCTCGTCACTGCGACCCTGCACCTTCCAGCCGCCGAACTGATTCAGGAACTGGGGAGTCAGGCCGAGGTGGCCCATCGCCGGAATGCCCATGCCGGTCAGCGCGCGCGTGTACTCGATCACCCGCCCACCGCCCTCCATCTTGACGGCGTGCACCCGCGCCTCCTGCAGAAAGCGGCCGGCATTGCGGACGGTGTCCTCCAGCGAGGCGTGATAGGCCATGAAGGGCATGTCACCCACGATCAGAGCATTGGGCGCTCCCCGGACCACCGTTTTGGCGTGGTGGATCATGTCATCCATGGTCACGCTCAGGGTGTCGGGGTAGCCCAGCATGGTCATGCCCAGGCTGTCTCCCACGAGGAGGACGGGGATCTGGGCCCGGTCCAGCCAGCGGGCGGTCGTGTAGTCGTACGCCGTCAGCATGGTGAAGCGCTTCCGCTCCGCCTTCCACGTGCGCAGGACGGCGATGGTGATGCTCATATGGCCTCCAGGAGGGTGGTTCGCAGCGCGTCCGCCTGGTCTTGGGTCAGGCGGCCGGACTTCACGGCCAGGGCCAGCGTGCGGTCGGCCAGCCGGCGATAGAGCTGCTGCAGGTCGGGATCCTCGTTGAGGACCGCCAGGTGGCGCTGGATCGTCCGCCCGTCGCCCCGGACCGCCGGGCCGGTGAGCGCGTCCTCGGGGTCGCCGCCGTTCAGGTTGTTGAGGGTCCCGCGCAGCAGTTGCACGAGGGCGCGCTGGGCCGTGGGAGCGGGAACGCCGGCGTGCTCCATCAGCCTGCGGGCCTCGGCCAGCAGGGTGATCGGATAGTTGGCGACGAAGACCGCGGCGGCGTGGTAGCGGGCGCGGTCGACCCCGCGCAGGTCGAACGGCTCGCCACCGAGCGCGATGGCCATGGCGCGCAGGGTGCCGGCCAGCGGCTCGTCGGCATCGATGCCGAACAGCGTGCCGGGGATGTTGCGGACGGTGTCCGCGCCGATCTTGAAGGTCTGGACCGCGTGGAACACGCCCGTGCGCAGCCCGGTTTCCTGTAGCGGTAGGAGCGGGGTGCGATCCTGGGCGCCACTGAGGTGGACGACGGCCCTCCCGGCGCCGGCGCACTGGGCGCCGACCAGGTCGCTGGCCAGCGGTCCGATCACGTCGTCGGGGACGGCCAGAATGGTCAGGTCGGCCAGGTCCAGGGCCCCTTCGGGGGTCCGGGTCAGGTGGGCGCCCAGCTCGGCGGCCAGCAGCTCGCCGCGCTCCGGCCGGCGGGCGAAGATGGCCGCGATAAGGTAGCCCGCGCCCTGCAGCGCCCGTCCCAGGGCGGACCCGGCGCGGCCGGGGCCGATGATGGCGATGGTTGGTTTCTGCATGCGTACCGTCTCGGTCTGTCAGGATCCAAGCGGGCTCGCCATGTCGATCGCGTCAAACGAGTCAAATGGGTCGCCGGCTCGCGCTCCGCGCCCGCCGTGATTCTACCCCGAACTCACCCCATCCACTCGTCCACGACTTCGGTCTCTGGGGCCTCCAGCATGGCCTTCAGGCGCTCCAGAAAGGCACACCTCCAGGCATTGCGCCGCGGCCTCTGCAGCCCGTCGGCCAGGCGTCCGCCAGCCAGCGCCTCGGCCACGTTCATCTGGTAGCGGTAGGCGTACCTTACCCGGGTACCGACTGGCGCGGGCTCGAATGTCCAGATCGATCGGTTGGCCTGGAGGGCGTCCGGCAGGCCGACGGCCAGGCGGCGCGGGCGGTCGTACTCAAGAATCTCCTCGACCGCCAGGCTGTCGTCCCAGTGGTGGACGCGGACGCGCGATCCGATGTGCGGAGAGCCGAGGGTGAGTCGGTCCACCGACTCGACCTCGGCGACATAGTGGGGTTGATTGCGGGCGTCGCTCACGAAGTCGAAAGCCCGCTCCGGCCGGCAGGTGACGAGGACGGCCACCCCGCTCTCCACTCGGCGCATGGCCGGGGGCAGCCAGAGGAGCGTCCAGAGCGACGTGGCCGCCACCAGCACCAGGCTGAACACCGGGTGGATGATCCACAGGCCGACCGCAGTGATGGCGATGACCAGGCCGAGCGTGGTGAGTTCGGAGCGCAAGGCGCGATTGACGTCGCGGCCCGACTGGGTCATGTCGGCCGACCGCTGGCCAAGCCTCCGGTCCAGGCGGTCAGCCAATATTTCGGAGACGACGGTGGAAAAGACGTAGATGAAGAGGTGCTGCAAGGTCGGGCGCCATCCGGTCACCACGAGGTAGGCGACGGCCGTGACCGGCACCGCGATCATGCAGATGGCCGCCACCGCGGCGATCCGGGACTCGTTGCTTCCCAGCAACCTGGCCAGCAGCACCAGCGCCGTGATCACGCACCACAGCGGGCCGATCAGCTCGACGTAGCTCAGCCAGTCCCACGAAGGCACGAGCAGTACATGGCCCGCCCGGGAGAGGTCTTGCGGTCGAGTTAAGCCCGGATTCGGGCTAGGCGGGGGTCGGCTCCAGCCGGCCGGGGGGCAGCTCCGGACCGCGGTCCTCGGTCTTGCCCTTGGGCTGCGGCAGCGGGGCCGGCGCGGCCTGCGGCTTCGGCTCGTTGAGGCTGGCCGGGATCTTGCCGTCGGGGGAGTTGAGGATGGCATCCATCTGCCAGCCTTCGATGGTCTCTTCCTGCTTCAGGTACTCGGCCAGCGCGATCAGCTTCTCACGCTTCTCGGTCAGGATCTTCTTGGCTCGCTGGTAGGCGGCGTCCACCAGCCGGTGGACCTCCTGGTCGATCTCGCCCGCCACCTCCTCGCTGTAGTTGCGCTGCTCGCCCAGATCGCGACCCAGAAAGACGAGTTCCTCCTTGTGCCCGAAGGTGAGCGGTCCGAGCTTCTCGGACATGCCCCACTCGGTGACCATCCGGCGGGCCAGCTTGGTGGCCTTGCCGATGTCGTCAGAGGCGCCCGAGGTGATGTCACCCGCCATCAGCTCCTCGGCCACTCGACCGCCCATCATCACCGCCATGGTGTCGTTCAACTCACTGCGCGAGACCAGGTAGCGGTCCTCGGTCGGGAGCTGCATCGTCCAGCCGAGCGCCATGCCGCGCGAGATGATCGAGACCTTGTGCACGGGGTCGGCATTGGGCAGCGACTTGGCCACCAGCGCGTGGCCAATCTCGTGGTAGGCGATGATGTTCTTTTCTTTCTCGGTGATCATGCGCGACTTGCGCTCGGGGCCGGCGATCACGCGCGCGATGGCCTCCTCGAGTTCGGTCTGCCCGATGGCCTTCTTGTTGTTGCGGGCGGCCAGGATGGCCGCCTCATTGATCAAGTTGCTGAGGTCGGCACCGCTGAATCCGGGCGTCTGGCGGGCCAGGACCTCGAGGTCGACCTGGCCGTCGAACGGCTTGTTGCGGGCGTGCACCTCCAGGATGGCACGGCGGCCGCGGATATCGGGCCGATCGAGGGTGACGTGCCGGTCGAAGCGGCCGGGCCGCAGCAGGGCCGGGTCCAGGACGTCGGGCCGGTTGGTGGCGGCGATGACAATGACGTGGGTGCTGGTCTCGAACCCATCCATCTCCACCAGCAGCTGGTTGAGGGTCTGCTCGCGCTCGTCGTGCCCGCCGCCCAGGCCGGCGCCGCGCTGCCGACCCACGGCGTCGATCTCGTCCACGAAGACGATGCACGGCGAATTCTTCTTGGCCTGGTCGAAGAGGTCGCGCACGCGGGAGGCGCCGACGCCCACGAACATCTCCACGAACTCCGACCCGGAGATGCTGAAGAACGGCACCCCGGCCTCACCGGCGACGGCTTTGGAGAGCAGCGTCTTGCCGGTGCCGGGCGGCCCGACCATGAGCACGCCCTTGGGGATGCGGGCACCGAGGGCGGTGAACTTGTCTGGATACTTGAGGAACTCGACGATTTCGGTGAGCTCCTGCTTGGCCTCCTCCACGCCGGCCACGTCGTTGAAGGTGACGGCCGGCTTGTCGCCGGTGAGCAGGCGGGCGCGGCTGCGGCCGAAGGAAATGGCCTGGTTGTTTCCGCTCTGGGTCTGCCGGAGCATGAACCACATGAAGACGCCGATGATGAGGAACAGGAACAGGTTGGGGACGATAACGGACCACAGGACGCTGGACTGGCTGGGTGGCTCGACCTTGTAGGGAATGCCCTTCGCGTCCATCTTGGTCTCGATCTGGTAGACCTCGCGGAACGTGGTTTTGTACGACTTGCCGTCGGTGCCATCCCAGTCGACCTCGGTACCGTTCCCCTTGACGACCGCGGATTTGACGTTGCCGGCGTCCACGGCGGTGACGAAGTCCGACAGGCTCCTGTCGGCCGGCTGGGACGGGACGTTAAAACTGCGAATGCTGGCCAGCACGATGGCCAGCAGGCCGGCGAGCAAGATGAAATAGACAATGTTCCGGCGCTGGCCTCTCATAGCTGTGCCAATTGTAACACCGGTTTCTAAGAAATCTTTTCGACAAATACGTCTCTGTCACGCATTACGACGGCACGATTTCGAGATGCAATTGCTGCTTTGACGCAGGAGTGACGCGCCGGGTTTCGGCAACGGTCACCCCGGGAATCCAGACGATGCCGAGGGCGTCGCGAACGATCGGCAGCGCGTCGCGCAGATGCCGAGGGACGTGCGCGTCGACCAGGACGTCCTGGAGTTTTTTGGGGTGGGGAAAGCCGAGCGGCTGGATCCGGTCGCCCGGAGCGCGGTGCGCGATGGTGAACGGCGGCACGATGGTGCTCGCATCCACGTGGCCAATGCGATCGCGCGCGTGGAAGGTGGCCGGATCGCAGGTGCAGGGGTGCACAGCGAGCGTTTGCCGCGCCGCGCCGGTGGCGGGGGCGCGGTGTCGTGAGTCGGTGGCACGCCCGGTGAGGATTTGCCGACGGAGTGACTCTCCGTGCTCAAAGTCCAGTTCCGGGAAGAGTCTCCGCAGCAGCCGTCGCTGGATGGCGACCGGTTGCTCCGCGAAGGCGGCCTGGTCGCGCAGCGGGTCAGCGACGCTTTCCTGGGTTCGGGTGGTGATGTCGTCCGTCAGGCGGTCTTCCTCCGCCAGGATGTCCGCGGCGCGGGCGAGCAACCGGCGCGCCTGCGGGTGGAACGTCTCGAGTGCCGGGAGTACGACCTGGCGCAGGCGGTTGCGAGCGAACCGCGGCTCCTTGTTTGTCGGGTCGCGTCGAGGTTCGAGCTGGTGGTCGGCCAGATAGCGTTCGAGCTGGCTGCGGGTAGTGGCGAGGAGGGGTCGGGCGAGGTCGGCGCTCCGGGGACGCATGGCGGCGAGCCCGTGCACGCCAGCGCCGCGCAAGAGGTGAAGCAGGAG
>DASQAY010000310.1:0-2387 GCA_035635515.1 Candidatus Eiseniibacteriota bacterium
CTGAGCTGACCCAGCTCGTCGAGCTTCTGGTGGTCGGCAATCGGCGCCTGCCACCAGGCGGACGACGTGATGGCGCTTAGCTGGCTGTAGCGCCACAGCATGGTGTCGGCCGCGCCCTTGTCCAGGCCACCACGGACCGCCGCCACGAGCGATTGGTTGAAGGCCGCGTCGGCCTGCCGAATGTTGCCCGACAAGATGCTCTCGCTCGCCACCGCCGAGAGCGGAACCGCGGCCAACAGGCCGACGACCACGAGAACGAAGATGAGACGACGAAGACCCCTCACCGGACGCACCCACCTTTTCGCTAGGCAGCGTCTGGCTGGCGCCCCTCCTGAGGCCCCGCCCGCCAACCGCTCTCGCCGTCAGCCATAACGTTACGCCGAAGCGGAGGTCACGCCAAGTGGCAAAACGTTACGCCCGTCATGCCGCCGTCACGCCAAGGCCCATTCCCTCCCCCGGCGGGCGGGGGAGGGAATGGTGGGGCCCTAACAACCCCCTTTAGTCGTTACCGTTCGATCGGGGCGCCGATCAGGCTCCCCCACTCCGTCCAGGACCCGTCGTAGTTCCGGACGTTGGGGTAGCCCAGCAGGTAGTGCAGGACGAACCAGGTATGCGAGGAGCGCTCCCCGATACGGCAGTAAGCGATCACCGCCTTGTCGGCCGTGACCCCCTTGGATCCATAGAGGTCGCGCAGCTCACCGGCCGACTTGAAGGTGCCGTCTTCGCGGACCGCCTGGCCCCAGGGAATGTTCGCCGCGCCCGGGATGTGCCCGCCGCGCTGCGCCCCCTCCTGGGGAAGGTTCTCCGGCGCGAGCAGCTCACCGCTGTACTCCTTTGGCGAACGCACGTCGACCAGCGCGACTCCGGCCTTGCCCAGGTCGGCCAGGACTTCGTCGCGGAGCGCTCGAATCGACTTGTCGGGCTGGCCCGCCTTATAGGTGGCCGGCTTGATGGTCGGGGCGTCGGTCACCAGCTCGCGGCCTTCGTCCTGCCACTTCTTGCGGCCGCCGTTGATGAGCCGGACGTCCTGGTGGCCGTAGTACTTGAGGTTCCAGACGAACCAGGCGGCAAACCAGTTGTTGTTGTCGCCGTAGACGAGGATGGTGTCGGCGTTGCTGACGCCCTTGGACGAGAGCAACGCTTCCAGCGCGTCCTTGGACAGAAGGTCGCGGATCGGCCGGGCCTGCAGGTCCTTGCGCCAGTCGAGCCCAATGGCACCCTTGATGTGCCCGGTGTCATAGGCGCTGGTGTCGACGTCGACCTCGATGATCTTGACCTTCGGGTCGTTGAGGTGATCGGCCACCCAGTTGGTGTCGACCAGGACCTCCGGGTGGGCGTAGTCGGTTGCCTTCAGTTCGGTCGCTGATGTGGCCATGTTGCCTCTCCTCTTAAAGTTGACTAATTGAATTCACAAACTCAACAATACAGGTCTCTTAGTCTACGGGCGCAGGCTCGCAAAGGTCAACTCGTTATTCGACCCAGTCGAGATGAGCCAGGCAGCTCAATACGCGCCGGCCGGTCCGGTCCAGCCTGTCAAACGACCGGGCAAAACCCGGCTCTTCCTCGTGCCAGCCGGCATCGTGCTGCTTCTGCTGGCGATCCCGGGCGGCGTCTACGCCTTCTCCCAGAACGAGCTCTCACAGGCGCAGGCGTCGGAGGCACACGGCGCCTACAGCCAGGCGCTCAGTCAGTTCGCGACGGTGGAAAAGGTGGCCGGCAACCCCGTCTCGCGCCTCCTGCTCGGCGAGGTCGCCGACCGCGCCCAGTCCGGCACGGCCGAGACCCACTTCCTCTGGGGTGTCGCGCTCACCAAGGACGGGAAGTTCGTCGACAGCGAAGCCCAGCTCCGCGCGGCGATCAAGGTGGGCCTTGCCGACTGGGCGACCCGCGCCAACGCCGCGCTCGCCGACCTCTTCACCGCCTGGGGTCAATCCCTGGTCGCCAACAAGCAATTCCAGGCGGGCATCGACAAGTACCGACTGGTGGCGACGGTCGACTCCACCGGCAACCTGACCGCCGCGACGAATGCCGGCCTGGCCACCGCCTATGCCGGCTTTGCGCAGTGGTACACGCAGCAGGAGCCGGCGGACTATCCGAACGCGCTTACCTGGTACCAGAACCTGGTCAAGGAGTTTCCCGACAGCGCGGAGGCAAAACAAGCGAAAACCTCCTCGCTGCCCCAGACGCTCTACAACGCCGGGCTCGCCTTCGTGGCGCAGATGCGCTTCCAGCAAGCTCGCGACGCCATGACCGACCTGGTCACGAACTACCCGACGACCACCTGGGCCCCTCTGGCAAACGCGGCCCTGCACGCCGACCAGCCGCTGACGGGCACGCTGGTGCTCAGTGATCAGAACCCGACACCGATCGCCAACCGGTTGGTGCGG
>DASQAY010000311.1:0-2241 GCA_035635515.1 Candidatus Eiseniibacteriota bacterium
TCGTCCCCATGGTGCCCACGCTCTGTGCCAGCACGACTGGTGCGGCCGCCGTGCTGGGCGTCGGGCTTGGGGTCGCCGACGGTGATGGAGTCGGTGATGCGGTTGCAGCCGGACCAGCAGCCTGACCGCCGCACGCGGCCAGGAGCAGGGCCGACCAGGCGATAACCGCGCCCGTCCGCAACCAATGCACGAAGGCTGTTACGGGCGATCGTTACACCGTGTAGACCTGGACCTGTCCCTTATCGACCCTGACCTGGAGCGATGGCAACGGCGAGAGAGGGCTCGAGTAGTTGGTCGGCTGGCCATCCTTCTCAAAGGTCGCCCCGTGGCAGGGGCACTCGAACCGATCCCGGAACTTGCTGTAGTTGAGGATGCAGGCCATGTGCGTGCACACGCCGGACAGACCCTTGACCTCCTGGCCCTGGCGGATCAGGAAGCCCTCGATAGCTCCGGACCGGAACGCGACGGGCGTCGCCTCCGGCAGGTCAGCCAGCGCTTTGACCGGCTTCCATGTGCCGTGCTCGACCAGCGGTCCCTTTGCGGTTGATGGCGCCGTTTTGCCGACCTGCTCGATGCCGAGCACGGCCGCGATACCCGCGGCAATCCCCGCGGCAGCCGTCAACAGCAGCGACCGGCGGCTGGGACGCGATGCCGGTTGCGGCTGCGCCGACCGCTCTCCCACCCAGCCCTGAATCGAACCCTGCATCCGCTCCAGGAACTCCTTCGACGGCAGGCCTGCGCCGGGCTTGGCTGCACGTAGCATGGCGGCTGTCTGCCGGGCCCGCAGGGCGTCTTCGTCGCCAAGCGGCGTCCGCTCAGGGCGGCGGTCCTGCAACAGGTCCTCGACGTGCTTATCGAGCTGTTCGGGATCGTCGTTCACGACGGCCTCCCGCGGTCCCGGCCGGCGCGGTTGAGCGCCCGGAACTGCAACACCTTGACGTTGGTCTCGCTGAGGTTGAGCTCCTGTGCGGTCTCTCGGACCGAGTAGCCGCGCAGGAATCGCAGCTCGAGCACCCGCCGGTAACTCTCGGGCAGGGTGGCGAGCAGCGAGTCCACCCGCTGGACGGCTTCGGGATTCTCCCGTGGGGCGGGCTGCTGGGTCACATCGTCGTCGAGCTCACCGGCGCCCTCCGCGTAATACTCGCGCCAGTGGTCGGCCAGGGTGGTCTGGGCGACCCGGTAGAGCCAGCTGCGCAGCTCGGGAACCGAGACATCGCTGCGCATGCCGTTGATCGCCTTCACGAACACCTGGGCGGTGAGATCCTCGGCGTCCGGGCGGTTACCGACTCGGCCGTAGATGTACTGGTAAATGGCTGTGACATGCGTCTGATAGGCCCAGGTCAGGTGATCCTGGCCGTGGGGAGCGTCTGCCTGGGGGAGCGGAACGATCTTCCCGGAGGAAGCGACGGCGGCGCTGGTTCTTTCGTTCTCACGCATCCGCTTCCGCAGTTATATACCGCCGCGGGTTACGTCGTCGCACCCCGCAGCAACCGGCTCTGTTCAAGGGGGGCCCAATGTGGGAATACTGGAGTAAGGAAAGGGCTTAGATAACATGGGAGCTTCGCAATCGATGGATAAGGATCGACGTTACGACGTGGTCATCATCGGCGGTGGGCCGGCGGGCCTGACCGCCGCCCTCTACGCCGGCCGTGCCCGGGTGAAAACCGTGCTGCTGGAGCGGGGCGCGCCAGGTGGTCAGTTGCTCAACACCGAGGCGATCGAAGACTATCCAGGCTTCGACCACATCACCGGGCCCGAGCTTGCCCAGCGCATGGCCGACCAGGCGGTCAAGTTCGGGGTCGACCTCGAAACCGCCCGCGTGACCGGCATCCAGCGGCGCGGGGACAAGCAGGTGGTGCAGACCGAGGACGGTGAGTTCACGGCTGACTTCGTCATCCTGACTGCAGGTGGCGAGCCGAAGAAGCTCGGCATCCCGGGCGAGACCGAGTTCCAGGGACGCGGCGTTTCGCAATGCGCCGTCTGCGATGGCGCCTTCTTCAAAGAGGAGGAAGTTGCCGTTGTCGGTGGCGGCGACGCGGCGTTGGAGGAGGGTGTCTTCTTGACGCGCTACGCCAAGAAGGTCTACATCATCCACCGGCGGGAGCAGTTTCGCGCCCAGGCCATCCTGGTCGAGGCGGCACGCAAGAACCCCAAGGTCGAGCTGATCACCAACACGACCGTCACCGAGGTCAAGGGTGCGGACGGCCAGGTCAAGGAGATCACGCTGAAGGACGTCGTCAC
>DASQAY010000312.1:0-20509 GCA_035635515.1 Candidatus Eiseniibacteriota bacterium
CTGGCGGTGCTGGTGGACACCGGCTATCTGAAACAGCCGCACACGTCAGCCGGTCGCATCCCGACGGACCGCGGCTACCGGTATTTCGTCGACTTCCTGATGGACCAGGAGGCGCCACCCCCCAACATCCGGCGGGCGGCCCGGCAGGAATTCGAGCGCGCTCCCCACCACCTGGAAGGCATTCTCGAGCTCTCCGCCATGGTGCTGGCCCAGATCACCGAGAACGTCTCCCTGGTCACCGCCCCCCAGGCGAACGAGTCGCGCATCAAACATATCGACCTGGTGTCGATGGATCCGCAGTCCGTCCTGATGATCCTGGTGCTCGAGGGAAACCTGCTCAGGCAGGAAGTGCTCGCCCTGCCGCGGCCGGTGTCGCAGGACGATTTGAGCAAGATGGCGAGCCTGCTCAACCAGGAGGTCCGGGGGGCCACCGGGGATGACCTGCGGGCCCGCCTGGATGGGTTGGGTCCCCAGGAGCTGGAGCAGCGGCACATCGTGGAGCGAATTGCCGAGTCGATCCGGCGCTACGATTCGCAGCGCCAGACCGCGGTCCTGCACGACGGCGTCCGCAACCTGTTTCGCCAGCCGGAGTTCCTCGATGTCAGCCGGCTGGAGGAGCTCCTGGAGCTGCTGGAGGAGGGGGCCCAGCTCTCGGCCGCGCTCCAGCAGGTGGCCTTCGAGAAGGACGTCGAGGTCATCATCGGCCGCGAGAATCCCTCCACCGAGCTGCGGGAATGCAGCCTGGTCCTGACCACCTACCGGATGTCGGAACGGGCCCGTGGCACCATCGGCGTCATCGGGTCCACCCGGATGCGGTATGGGCAGGTGGTAGCCCGCGTCCGGCTGGTGAGCCAGCTGACCTCGGAAGCCCTGGAGAGGCTGGCGAGCTGATTTGGTCAAGCCGGCTGTGGGTACAAGGTAGCCATGTTCAGGACCACGGACTCCGACACACCCCGGGATAACCCGGAAGCCCCCGCCGGGGCCGCGGCTGAGCCTGCTGTCGACCAGGAAGTCGCCGCCCTCAAGGCCCAACTGGACGAAACCTACGCCCGCTACCAGCGGGCGGTGGCAGACCACGAGAATTACAAGCGCCGGAGCCGGCAGGACCTGGTGGAGCGGACACAGTACGCCAACGAGCAGCTGGTGCTCAAGCTGCTACCGCTGCTCGACAATTTCCAGCGAGCGCTAGAGCACGCGCCGGAGGGCGTCGACCCCCAGTGGTTCGAGGGGATCAAGCTCATCGCCAAGCAGTTCGAGGCCATCCTGCAGGCCCAGGGGGTCTCCTCGATTCCGGCGGTGGGGGAGAAGTTTGACCCGACCCAGCACGAGGCCATCGCCAGCGAGCAAACCGACGAGCAGGAAGAGGGCACCGTCGTCGAAGAGATGCAGCGGGGCTACAAACTGCACCGCAAGGTCCTCCGGCCTACCCTGGTGAAGATCGCGCAGCCGCGTTCGTTGCAATAATCAGTAAGTGTCCCAAGTCAGAAGTCCATTGGAAATTCATCGGCCTGGGCAGCCGGGCGCCTGTGGCGCTGATGCCGGCGTTAGGGGGCCCGGCGGAAGTCGTCACCTATCGACGGATAGGCTCCTTCTTCCGCCACCCCTGCTGAGCCCGAATCCACCGGATCGAGCTGGCATCTCGGGCGCGGATGCGGCCGATCCGGGCGTCGTCTCCTGCGCGCGTTCGGTCACGCACCGACGGGGTGCGCTCCCTCGCGTGCTCGTCGCCTCCTTCGGCTCGGCACGCCCCGCATCCCGATCTGCGACGCCCGACCGGTGGATCCGGGCTTGGCACCAGCCGCCGAGGCCGCGACCTTCTCAACGGACCCCCGACTCGGGACACTAGCTGATGGCGATTAAGCGGGACTACTACGAGGTCCTCGGCGTTGGTCGGGCCGCCACCCAGGAAGAGATCAAACGCGCCTATCGCAAGCTGGCGCTGCAATCCCACCCCGACCGCCACCCCAACGATCCCGTGGCCGAAGCTCGCTTCAAGGAGATCAACGAGGCCTACGAGGTCCTGAGTGACGGCGACAAGCGCCAGCGCTACGACACCTTTGGCCATGCCGGGACGCAGGGCATGCCCGGCTTCGACTTCGGTGGGTTCGGCGGGGTCAACGAGATCTTCGAGATGTTCTTCGGCGAACGGGCCGGGCGGGCGCGCACCGGTCCCCGACCGGGGGCCGACTTGCGGATGGACCTGGCGATCTCGTTCGAGGAGGCCGCCTTCGGGGTGGAACACGACCTGACCATCCCGCGGGGACAGGCGTGCTCCGCCTGCAAAGGAACCGGCGCCGAGGCGGGCACGTCGCCCAAGACCTGTCCGGATTGCCGCGGAACGGGCCAGGTCCGCCGCGCCACCCAGTCCATCTTTGGCCAGATCGTGAACGTGACCAACTGCCCCCGCTGCCGTGGGGAGGGGTCCATCATCGAAAAGCCCTGCCGGGATTGCGGCGGCCGTGGGCAGGTGCCCGGCGAGAAGACGGTGCGGGTCAAGATTCCGGCGGGGGTGGATACAGGATCTCAGATGCGGCTGGCCGGCGAGGGCGAGCCGGGCCCCCGGGGCGGCCCGAGCGGTGACCTGTACCTGGAGATCGCGGTCAAGCCCCACCCCGTGCTGCGGCGCAACGGGACGGACGTGATCTATGAGTTGCCGATCAGCGTGGCCCAGGCGGCCCTTGGGGACCGGATCGACGTGCCGACCATCGACGGCCCAAGCAGTGTCACTGTCGCCCCCGGGACCCAGTACGGCACCACCTTCCGCTTGCACGGGCACGGTATTCCCCACCTGCGCAGCGGCCGGCGGGGGGACCAGATCGTGTTTGTTCGGGTGGTAATTCCGAGGAACCTGACCGAGGCGCAGCGGAAGGCGCTGCAAGAACTGGGTGGCGTGACCGGAAAGCCGCAGCCGATCGAGAAGGGATTCTTCGATCGGTTCAAAGAGGCCATCGGGTTTTAGATACACCCTCCCCTACCCCTCGCTGGAGGGAGGGGACGACAAGCCCTCCTGAAGAGAGGGGACGACAAATTACACTGACGTACCAGTGATCGATCTCGACCGGCTGCGTGAGCGGCTGGAGCGCTGCAACGAAGAGGAAGCGCGCGAGTACTACCTCCACGGGGCCGGCCTGAAGCAGGAGCTGGCGGTGGGACCGATCCTGGATACCTACGCCGATGCCTTTACCCCCGATACGGTGGCGGCGGTCCGCCGCGCCTGGGCCAGTGCCGGCGGAGAGGAGCAGACCCGGCTCCGCTTCCTCTATCAGAACGTCGCCGGCAACCTGCTCGGCCGCCGGGTCGGGTCCCTGCGTGACCGAATCGGAACCGAGGAAAGCTCGCGCACGGTCACCTTCGACGGCGAAACCATCCCGTTTCCAGCCGCGTCCGTCCGAGTCTCCAAGGAACCGACCCGAGCTCGCCGGCAGGCCCTGGAGGACGTCCGGCTGCGGGTCGTGGCCGAAATGAACCCGCTCTATGCGCAGGCGCATGCGATCGCCTGGCAGGTGATTGCCGAGCAGCTCGAGCCGGCCGGGTACGCCGCCTACTACCGCTCCACCAAGGCCATCGACCTGGAGGGGATGGGGCGCATGATGGAGCGTTTCCTGGCCGACACGCGCGACCGGTATTACCGGGAGATGGACGCCTGGTGCCGCGAGGGGCTTGGCGTCCCGCTGCGCGACGCGCGCCGCTGCGACGGTGCCTGGTTGCTCCGCCTGCGCGAGTACGACGGCGCGTTTCCTAGCGACCGGATGGTGTCCACCCTGGACCTGACCCTGCGCGGGCTGGGCATCGACCTGCACGCCCAGGACAACGCTCACCTCGACCTGGAGCCGCGGCCGCTCAAGCGGCCGCGTGCCTTCTGCAGCCCGATTCGGATCCCGCAGGAGGTGTATCTGGTCGTGCTGCCGCGGGGCGGCTATGACGATTACCGGGCCCTGTTCCACGAAGCCGGTCACCTGGAACACTTCGCGGGCACCGCGCCGGAGCTGGCGTTCGAGTACCGCTGGATGGGCGACAACTCGGTGACGGAGGGCTATGCCTTCACCCTCGAACACCTGATGCTGGACCCGGGCTGGATCGAGCGCTACACGCCGGTGGGCGATCCCACCCACTACCTGGCCCGGGCGCACCTGCTCCTGCTCTTCATGCTGCGGCGGTATTCGGCCAAGATCCTGTACGAGCTGGAGCTGCACCGGACCGCCGTGGTGCCGGCGGCGATGGCCAGCCGCTACGTCGAGCGGTTCACCGATGCGGTCGGCTTTCGCTATGCCCCGGAGGAGTACCTCGTAGACGTCGACGAGGGGTTCTACTGTGCGCAGTACCTGCGGGCGTGGTTCTTCGACGGCCGGCTCACGGCCTGGCTGCGGCGGCGGTTCGGTGCCGAATGGTGGGCGGAACCGGCGGCTGGCTCCGCCCTCAAGGCGCTCTGGGCCGACGGCCAGCGCCGGCCGGCGGACGAGCTGGTGGCCGGCCTGGATGGCTCCACGCTGACGCCCGAGCCGCTCCTGGAACGGATCCTGGCATGGTGATGACGGTCACCCGGCTGTTGTTCCTGCTGGGCCTGGTGATTGCGGCCCTGAGCCTCCTGCTGGGACCCGCGTGGCGGGGCTCCTTCTACCGCAGCTGGCTGCGCCCCCGCCTGGTTGCGTTCGGGATCGGTATGGCGCTGATCACGGGCGTGATCTATGCCTTCAAAGTCGTGAACGTCCTGCACCACTGATGGGCCGAACCTACCGGGTGACCTTCGTTCGAAGCGGCGTCACCGTTGAGGTGGACGAGGAGGAGCGGGTGCTGGTGGCGGGCCTCCGTGCCGGGGTGGCGCTCGCCTCCAGCTGCCGGCAGGGGATGTGCAAGACCTGCATGGTGCCGGTGGAGGGCATCATCGACCAGAGTCAGGCCTACATCATCTCGGACCACGAGCTGGCGGCCGGCTACGCCCTGATCTGTGTGGGTCGCCCCCGGAGTGATCTGCGGGTCGACGCTTGATGCGCTTCAACGTCATCGACCTCGTGATCGCGGTCGCCATCCTGGTGGCGATCGGGAACGGCTACCGGCGCGGGTTCTGGCTGTCGCTTTTCCAGTATCTGGGGCTGCTGGCCGGGGTCCTGGTGGGCGCGGCGCTGGCCCCGGCGGTGGTAGACATCTTTCACATCAGCCGGGGTGCACCCGGCGCCGTGGCGGCATTCATCGTCCTGGTGGTGGCCGGCTCCCTGGGCAGCACGATTGGCTTCCGGTTGGGCAGTCCCATTCGGGTGCGCTTGCTCTACGCGCCGGATCGGGGCCGGGTCGATTCGGTCGCCGGGGCCATCTTCTCGCTGATGGCGGTGCTGGTCGCGTCCTGGTTCCTGGGTCTCAGCTTTGCGCGAGGACCCACACCCCAGGTGGCGGGGCTGATCCAGCGATCAGCCATCCTGCGGGCGCTCGACGGGATTGCGCCACGCCCGCCGGCGTTTCTGGCCCGGGTGCAGCAGATCCTGGCCGGTGTGCCGTTCCCGTCGGCCTTCTCCGGGTTCGAGCCGCTGATCTCGCAGCCGCTTCAGATTCCCAACTCCGCCGACACGCCTGGGATCCGGGCCGCGGCGGCAGAGACCCTGCGGGTGGTGGGGCGTGGCTGCGGAGGCCTGGTCTTCGGGAGCGGCTTTCCGATCGGAGGGAACCAGGTCCTAACCAATGCCCACGTGGTGGCGGGCACCACCGGGACCCACGTCGACACGCCGACGGGCGGCGCCTTTGCGGCGGTGGTGGTCTTTTTCGATCCCGAACGGGATGTCGCCGTTCTGAATGTCCCCGGCCTGGGTGAGCCGGCCCTCCTCTCGGCCACCGCCGAGCGGGGGACCCAGGGGGCGGCGATTGGCTATCCGGGGGGCCGCGGCGAGACCGTCTCGCCGGCGGTGGTGGACGGCCAGGTGCAGGCCGAGGGCCGTGATATCTACGGACAGAACCTGGTGGTTCGCCAGATCTGGATCATCCAGGCGCATGTGCAGCCGGGCAATTCCGGCGGTCCGCTGGTCGACCGCGATGGCAGCGTGGTGGGCGTGGTGTTCGCCACCTCTACCAACCAGCCGAACCAGGCGTATGCCCTGACCAACGACGAGGTCAGCCCCGACATCCAGAAGGCGGTGGGGAAGACCCAGCCCGTGCCGGTGGGGCAGTGCGCAGAGTGATGCGCTGACCATGACCCCCCTTCGGGAGGGGTCGAGTTTGGACACGGCGCCCAAAGATCGGGCCTGAATTTCTCGTCCTCGATACATGTTCGGGTGATCCCTCGCCGGGTGACAATGCTTCGTCATGACACCTTTGAAGATTGATTCCGGCGACACGGCATGGGTGCTCGCCTCGGCGGCGCTCGTGATGTTGATGACGCCCGCGCTGGGCTTTTTCTATGGCGGCCTGGTCCGCCGCAAGAACGTCCTCTCCACGATCACGCACAGCTTTTTCATCCTCTGTCTCATCAGCGTGCAATGGGTCCTGTGGGGCTACAGCCTGGCCTTTGGGCCGGACAAGTGGCACATCATTGGCGGACTGGAGTGGGTGGGCTTGAACAACGTCGGGTTCACGCCGAACGCCGACTACGCGCCCACGATTCCGCATCAGGCGTACATGGTGTTCCAGATGATGTTCGCGGTCATCACACCGGCCCTGATCACCGGCGCGTTTGCGGAACGCAAGCGGTTCAAGGCCTTTGTCCTGTTCTCGCTGTTGTGGGCCACCTTCGTCTATGACCCCATCGCGCACTGGGTCTGGGGCGCCGGCGGCTGGCTGCATAACCTGGGCGCGCTGGACTTCGCTGGAGGGACGGTCGTGCACATCAGCTCGGGGGTGTCCGCCCTGGTGGCGGCCCTGGTGCTCGGACGCCGCATCGGGTTCGGCAGCATGCGCATCGAGCCCCACGACGCCACCATGACCGTCCTGGGCGCCAGCCTCCTCTGGTTCGGCTGGTTCGGCTTCAACGCCGGCAGCGCAGTGGCGGCGGGCCAGCTGGCGACCAGCGCCTTCGTCGTCACCAACACCGCGACGGCGATGGCCGCCCTCACCTGGTTGACGGTCAGCTGGTGGCACAAGCGGCAGCCCAGCGCTCTGGGTGCGGCCGCCGGCGCGGTAGCCGGCCTGGTCGCGATCACGCCCGCCTCCGGGTTCGTCAACGTCATGGGCGCCATCGTGATCGGCTTCGGGGCCGGCGTGGTCTGCTACGCGGCGATTCAGCTGCGGGAACGGCTGAAGGTCGACGACGCGCTCGACGTCTGGGCCGTTCACGGCGTGGGCGGCACCTGGGGCGCGCTGGGCACCGGTCTGTTCGCCACCGTCGCCATCAACTCCGGCGCCGCCAACGGCCTCTTCTACGGTAACCCCAAGCAGGCGCTCATCCAGCTGGTCGCCATTGGCGCCTCCTGGGCGTGGGCTGCCATCGGAACCTTTGCGATCCTCAAGCTCGTCAACCTGATCACCCCGCTGCGGGTGGACGAAGAGGAAGAAGCGCTCGGACTGGACCTGTCGCAACATGGTGAACCCGCGTACGCAGGCGCGGGCGCCTCACTCAACTAAAGGAAGGAGGAACAAGGATGGATCCGACGACGATCATGGCAGTGGTGGCGTGTGCCATCGTGTTCATCGGCTGGCTGGGGGCGCCGAGCCGGGTGGCCAAGGCCAAGGCGGTTCAGCCTCCCCACGACTCGGAGGTCCGCGAGCCGGTCCTGGAGGCCGTTTAGTTAGGGCTTCGGTTTTGTCGCCAGGGGGAGGGTGAGCGTGAACTCGCTCCCCTGGCCTTCGGCGGAGGTGACGGTGATGTCGCCCCCATGCATGCGGGCCAGCTCGCGGGCCAGGTAGAGCCCCAGGCCCGTCCCGGCGATGTGCCGGTGTTCGTCGTGCACGATCCGGCCGAACCGCTTGAACAGTCGAGGTAGGTCCGCGCCGGCGATCCCGATCCCGTGGTCCCGAACGCGGACCCGGGCGAAGCCCTTGTGGCGCGAGACGGTGCACACGACATCGGTCCCGCGAGGTGAATATTTGAGCGCATTGTCCAGCAGGTTGTGCATGATGGTCTCGGCCCGGAGTCGATCGACCAGCGCGTAGAGTGGCCGGGCCGGGGCATCCAGCACGATCCGCTGACCAGGCAGCGCCATGGGCTCCAGCGCAGCCACGGCTTGGCGCAATACATCGACCACGTCCAGCCGCTCGAGGCGTAGTTGGAGCCGGCTGTCCTCCAGCCGGGCTGTCTCGAGCATCCGGGTGAGCAGCACGTTCATCTGGTTCACCTTGGCCAGCATGATCGGGACGGCACGATCTAGCTGCGGCGGCAGCCCGCCCAGCGAACCATCGGCGAGCAGGGAGAGGTATCCGCCCAGGACCGACAGCGGTGAGCGGAGCTCGTGCGAGGCCAGGCTGAGGAATTCCGACTTGGCCTTCTCCAGGGAAGCCAGCCGGCCGGCGTAGGCACGCAGTCGCCGTGCCTCTTGTTCATCGCGTTCGGTGACCATCCGCTCGGCGCGTCCCCGCTGCCAGACGATCGCGGCCACCCCGGCCGCCACGCGTAGCACCCATGTGTGGCGCTCCAAGAGGGTCTTCGGTGGGCGCGGATCGAGGGCGATGACCGCCCCCAGTCGGTCGTCGCCGGCCCGCCAGGGTACGGCAATGGCGGTGGCCGCGTCCAGCGGCTGAAGGAGGTCGCGATACGGGGTGAAGGCCGGGTCGTTCGCGATGGGCCCGGCCAGGATGAAGTCCTGGAAGACCACCTGCTCGAGCAAGGCGGTGCCCGTCGGGCTGCAGGGGATGCGAGCCCGGGTCACAAAGGCATCCGGAAAGCCATAGGCCATCGGCTGCCACCGGAGCCAGGCGCTGTCGTTGTCCCGGATGAGGAAGGCCACCCGGCGGGCCTCGATGAGCTGGGCAATGGCCCGAGTCAGCTGACCGAAAAACACGTCCAGCTCTACCGGATCGTCGGCGGGGATGGCGTCGAACAGCCGGGCCAGCAGCCGGAGGGCGTCGGATTCGGCGGGCATGGCATGCAGCAGCCCGGCGAGGTACGCCAGCGTGGTCCGCTCGCGGGCCACCATGTCGGGCTGCCTGAGCAGCGGCGACCCAAGCATACAGTGAGTATATCACTATAATGAGACATGATACCGAGGTACGCGATATGCGACCGGCCAGCGTGCCAGCGGCCAGCTACGATCAGGTGGAGCGTATGGAGTCTCCCGGGGTGCGGCAACGTGACACCGACGAGGCCGGGAAGCCGGCCGAGGTGAAGGTCGTCCCGCCCCCGACCGAAGAGCCACACCCAGAGCAGCGTTCGTCGCGATGGCTGCGCTGGGCGGCCACCCTGCTCACCATCTTCCTCGCCTATCAGCTGCTGGTGATCACGGGTGGCATCTTCATCCGGCTCTTACCGATCGTCCTGCTGGTGGTCTTCGGAGCGCTGCTCGCCTTCCTGCTGGCGCCGCTGGTGCGGCGCCTGGAGTCGGTTGGCCTGGCCCGGACGCCGGCGGCGCTGCTGGTCTATTTCGCCATCCTCATCCTGGTGGTGGCCACCGCGTCGCTGCTCTCGGTGCCGGCCAGCCAGCAACTGGCGAACCTGGTCACCCGCACGCCCCAGTACGTCGAGCAGGCCCGGGCGGGTCTTGGGGCGCTCGACACCTGGGCGATCCAGCATGGCCTGCCCAACCCCGGCCTGAGCAATGTCATTCAGCCGGGCGCCCTCTCGGTCGCCGTCGCCGGCAGCGTGCTGAGTGGGGCGGTGGGGATTGTCACGACCTTCGCCAGCTCCATCCTCAACGTCGTGATCGTGTTCGTCATTGGCTTCTACCTGCTTCGCGATGGGCTGGCGCTGCGAGGCCGGTTGCGGCAGGCGCTGCCCGTGCATTACCGGGGTCGGTACGACTTCGTGGTCGACGCGCTCTCGTTCGTGGTGGGTGGCTACGTGCGAGCCCAGGTGACCATGGCGGTCATCATCGGGACGCTGGCCGGGGTCGGGACCTGGCTTTTGGGAGTCCCCTATCCCGTGGTGATCGGGATCACGGTCGGACTGCTGGAGCTGATTCCGATCGTGGGTGCCCTGCTGGGCTCGGTGCTGGCCATCGCCATTGCCCTCTTCACGTCAGTGGACCTGGCCCTTCTGGTGATCGGGTATTTCATCGTCATTCACTTCCTGGAGGCGTATGTGCTGGGACCGCGGATCACGGGCGTGCGGGTGAACCTCCATCCCCTGGTGGCCTTGCTGGCCATGCTGGTCGGCATCGAGATTGCCGGCCTGCTGGGCGCCCTGTTCGCGGTGCCTATCGCCGGCCTGGCGAACGTGTTCGTGCGAGCCTTCTACTTTGACCTGCGCGCCCAGAACCCGAGCGCCTTCGGCGCGCTCCCGACTCCCGGCTCGCGGACTGGCGGCTGGCGGAAGGTATGGGCCCAGCTCCGGCGGCAGAAGGAAGAACGGAAGGTTCTCTAGTCCTCGTTCCTCGGTTACCTGGCCGGGGTCGGTTGCGGGGAGACGTCTTGCTGCTGCTGAATCTGCATCTGCCCGGCGATCAGGTCCGGAGCCCGGCCGTTCTCGCGGATGAACCCCATGGTCACGATCATGGCCACGGTCAGGATGGTGCTGACAATGAGCAGCCGTTGCTCGCCCCGGCCGGCGTTGCCCCAGCGCACGCCGCTCAGGCCGCGGACGTACCAGGTCACGGCCGCGATGGCCAGCAGCGTATAGGCCATCAGGGCCAGCACCTTCCACGGGATCATGGCCCCCAGCGGGTTGATCAGCCCGCCCTGCCAGAACGGCCGGTCGAGACCGGCGGCCGCCACGTCGTCCAGGGTCCAGGCGAGGTGGTGGGGGAGAGCCGCGAGCAAGGTGGCCAGCACCAGCCCACCGGTCATCAGGCGGAGGAGGCTATGGCCGGGAGCGCCATCGGTTCGCAGTCGCCGGGTGAAGTAGAAGGCGGCCACCAGGAACATCAGGCCCAGCAGGGTGATCTGCCACACGAACACGGTACTGAGCGAGCCGCGCATCATCTTGTACCAGCTGGTGTAGGTGTGCAGCTGGATTTCCTTGGCGTAGGAATAGCCGACGATGGGCTGAAACAGCGTCATGCCCACCCCCCAGAGCAGGCCGAAGCTCCCCGCCCAGTCGTAGAAGGCCCGGTCTTCGACGGTCCTGGCGCGCAGGAACTTGATGGCGCAGAAGCCGGCGACGGCGAAGCCCACGTAGGCCAGGTTGCCCACCGTCCGATGGACGGTCAGTGGATACGACGTGGGATTGAGTGCCAGCCGGATGGGGTTGCTGGGCGGCGTCGGGGTGAGCATATAGCTGGCGACGATGTCGATCATGTAGACCTGGATGAAGGAGGCGATGGCCAGCAGGCCGCCCATGGCCATGTGCAGGGCCTTGAAATTTCGCAGCGGATCCCAGGTGTAATACCAGAGATAGGCCAGCGACACCTGCATGATGAAGGCCAAGGCCTCGATCACCAACGGCCACCACGCGATCCGCACCATGACGCTCCAGAAATGCCCCCAGAAACCGACCAGCAACACGGTCATCACCAGGATGGCGACGGTGGCGCTCACGCTGAAGTAGTAGGTCATGAAGCGAGCGATGCCGTGGGCCAGGCGGTCGTAACGACGACGCTGCCGCATGTAGCCGAGGAACTCGATCGCCGGCCCAAGCTCACCCGACCCGCTCACCAACCCGGCCAGCAAAATGTGGATCGAGAAGCCAACGCCGATGGCCGCCCGGGCGGCGATCAGGTTGCCGCCCTGGGGGGCCTGCGACGGGAGCGCGACGTCGAGGAAGGGGAGGAGGTGGATCACAGGTTGAAGAGCCTCCCCGAACCCAGCAGGGTCAGGATCACGACAAAGAGCACCGCGAAGGCGCCCGGGATCATCACCGCGGGCCGTTCGAATGGATTGCGCTCGGCGTCGCGATCGATGAACGGCAGCAGGAGGAGGAGGGCGACCCCGCCGGCCGGGAGCACCAGCACCAACGGGATCAGCTGCTGGGGGACCAGCACCAGGAGTTCGTCCAGTGGCAGGTAGAACCATTCCGGGACGGGGGTGTACGAGGTGGTGGCCGGGTTGGCCGCCTCCTCCAGCGGCGCTCCGATCGTGACCGCCAGGAGGAACACGACGGCCACCAGGACGACCGAGACCAGCCCGTCTTTGAAGGTCTGGTAGGGATAGAAATCCTCTGTCTCCAGCGGGGCCGCCCAGAGCTCGTCGGTGGGCACGGCCGGGTAGGGCGGCTCGATCCGGCGCTGGGTGGGCGCGGGTGGGGTCTCGACGCCCTCGCGGGCCCGGTACGCGCCGCGGTAGTTGACGTACGAGCCGAACTCGCCGTGCTTGCGGAGCAGCGCCAGGTGGGCGCCGATCAGCGGAAAGAGGATGGCCGGCAGCAGCCAGACATGAATCCCGAACGTGCGGACCAGGGTTACTGGCCCCATGGTGTCGCCCCCGCGCCAGAGCGCCCGCAGGAACGACCCAATGATGGGTGTGTACGACGCGATGTTGGTCACCACCACGGCGGTCCAGTAGGCCGCCTGGTCCCATGGCAGGAAGGCGCCGGTGATGGCCATGGCCAGGACCAGGACGAAGAGCCCCACCCCGGTTACCCAGTTCAGCTCGCGGGGCCGCTTGTACGAACCGGAGAAAAAGGTCCGGACCATGTGCAGCCCAATGACGAACAGCAGGACATACGCGGACCACAGGTGGATGCCACGGACAATCGAGCCGAAGGCGTCGTGCTGTCGGACGTAGTTCAGGCTCTGCCAGGCCTCGGTGACCGAGGGGACATAGAGGAGCGTCAGGAAGATCCCGGTCACCAGCTGCAGGAGAATCAGTACCAGCGTGGCGCTCCCCAGCGTGTAGAACCAGGCGCCCCGCACCGGCACCGCCTCGTACAGCCCCTTGCGGAGCAAGCTCCGGACAGAGGCGCGCTCGTCCATCCAGTTGTAGGCGGAGGACGCCCAACCGCGAAGCTCGCTGATCAAATCTGCTCGGTGAACCGGTTCTGGATGAAGAGGACACCGTTGCCGTCGATCCGATGCACGAACTCGGGCAACGGCTTCGGCGGGGGCCCACCGATGTTCAGGCCCGTCCGGTCGTAGAGGCCGCCGTGGCACGGACACAGGAACTGGCCCAGGTCGGGCTGCCAGCGGACCGGGCACTGCATGTGGGAGCAGACGTTGGACAGGACCTTGTAGCCCTGGCCGACTCTGACCACGTACACCGCCACGGGCACATCCGGCACGGGCCAAGCATTCTGGGGGAAAGTCACGATGAACTTCTGCGGATCGGGACCGGTGACGTCGGCGACGTTGCCAACCTCGCGCTCGACCACCCGCTCCCGGCGGAATAGCGGCGAGATCAAAAAGCCGACGATCGGCACGGCCAGCGTTATGGTGACAGCGCCCGCCACCACCTGGGTCCCCAGGATGGCGAACCGCCGGCGGCTCAGCCGGCGGTCAGGAACTGCCATAGGTGAGGAACCCATAGAGCACGCCCGCGGTCCCAAGGACGAGGACCAGCAGTACCACGGCCACCGCGCCGCCGATCAGCCAGGCGATCAGCGTCGAGCCCCCACTGCGCAGCCATCGGCGCAAGCTGCGGGCCGTCAGCCAGATGAGGAAGAAGCCGAATCCCAGGATGATGACTGCGATCAGGGCGAGATAGAAATACGTCTGCAGAGGGCCCATGGACTAGAAACCCCCGCCCGTCACGGGTAGTACCCCTTGTGTGGGGCTTCGAAGATCCCGTAGCTATCCGATTCTTTGAGGACGCCGTAGACCGTGTAGTCGCTGCGGGCGGTGGTGCGGATCACCCCCATTAAGAGGAAGAGGAGCATCGCCGTGACCCCCGTAACGGCCAGCACCACCTGGCCGCTTCGACGCAGATCCTGCATCGCCAGCAGCTTTCGGCCGGACCGCCAGGCCAGCCAGTGGAGCAAGCTCAGGACGACCGCACCGGCGAGGAAGATGTAGCGCAGCCAGAAGAGACCGCTCGGGTAGAGGGGCGCGGGCGCCATGGTCAGGAGGGCTGCCACCGTCACCAGGCCGGTCACCAGCGGGGCGACCAAGCCTCCCCGTGGGCGCGACAGCCAGAAGTAGAGGTTGCTGCCCACCAGGAGAATGGCGATGAACGTCGCCTGCAGCAGCCACAGCCACGCGAACGGGCCCTGCAGCGAATACTTATAGGCGCCCGGTGAGGCGTTTTTGATCGCCTCCACGAAGACAAACCCGAGGACCACCTGCACGGCCAGCGTGGTCAGGCCGACGACCAGGCTCACCCGAGCCACCCAGTGGGAGAACCAACGGGTTTCGGGGGATCGGCCGGCCGCCGCGTACACAGCGGCCACCGCGGCAATAAAGAACGACGCCCACGAGATGTTGCCGACGAATCGGTGGGCCAGCTCCGGCCAGTAGCTGGCGTTGAAGAACGCGCCAATCCCCTTCCCTGGCGTGAGGAGAAAGCTGTCCAGGGCCACGATGATGACCAGGAAGATGTGCTCGAAGGCGGCCGCGCCATACCCCATCGCGATGTGCAGGCCCTTGTGGCCGGCAAAGCGGTCCCACCGCAGACCGTATGGAAACAGGAGCAGCAGCACCAAGAACCAGATGGAGAAGGCCACCACCGAGGGCCAGAAGAAGAGGGTGATGAGGGAGACGAAGAAACGTGGGTAGAGGCCGGTGACCGCCAGCACGGCGAACGCGCCCAGGGTCGCCCCCAGGCTGAAGACCCGGACCAGGACGGTGGCCAGGGTGCGGGCATAACGTTCGAACCGTGCGTCACGCCGGATAACGCCGACAAGCTCGAACGTCGGTGCCAGGACCAGGGCTCCCATCGTCCAGGACCCGAAAATGATGTGGACCAGGAACAGGCTTCCGACAACCCACCGGTTCCCAAGGACGGGGATCTGGAGATTGGGCTGGTTGAGCGAGAAGTCACCGGCCAGCGGCCACAGACGCGCCAGCATCGCGCGTCAGCCGGTCTCGGCGATGCGTCGCCCCAGCAGCCCGGTCAGCGCGAGGGAACCGACGATAAAGCCAAAGCCGTCCATGAAGGCTTCCCAGGGAGCCAGGCTGGCTCCCGCACCCAGGCTTCCCAGCAGCGCTTCGTGCAGGTAGGTGAAAGGCAGCAACCGCGAGATGACGACCATCGCTGGCTGCTGGGGCGAGACAAAGACGCCGGAGAGGTAAAAGGCCGCCAACAGCGGAATGATCGTGTACAGCATCACCTCGGCCGGCGCGCGCGAGAGGGTGCTCACGAATGCCCCGAGGAGGTTGCCGGCGAGCATCGATGCGGCGACGGTCACGACCAGCGCCGGCCAGAAGGCGGCGGCCTCAGGGTGGCGAAGCCCGAGCAGGACGAGTAGCGGTGTGAACTGCAGCACATCGATGGCGGCATACACGCCCAATCGCTCGATCAGCAGCGTCCCTGGGCGGACGGGGAGCAGCCGGTAGCGGAGAGCCAGCCCGGATGCGCGTTCGCGACTCAGGACCGCGCCGGTGCCGAGGGCAGAGGTCAGTCCCACCAGCATGGTCAGCGCGATGGCCGCGTCCGACGCGGGGACCCGGCTGAAGAGGAGTGGGATCCCCAACACCACCGGATACGCGAGCTTGATCGCCAAGGCATGCCGGCGCTGGGTAAACTCGACCAGCTCGCGCTGCCAGACGGTGCTCACCAGCCCGGCGCTGCTCATGGACGTCGCTGCGAGCCCCTCCCCTGCCCCTCTTCAGAGGGGAGGGGGAAGGAAGCCCGCGCATCCCCAGAGGGGAGGGGAGGCTCAAGCGCCACCCCGGTCAGTTTGAGGAAGAGATCGCCGAGCGTAGGTTGGCGGACACGCAGGCCGCTGACCAGGTCCGCGCTCCCATCCAGGATCGCCAGCACGGTGGCGGGGTTGGTGCCGCGGGCGAGCATGATCTTCAGGGTCGTGCCCCGAACGTCGACGGCCTCAACCCCCGCCAGGTCGCGGATCTCATCGAGCGCGATCGGCGAGTGCACGTCGAGCTCCAGCTCCTTGCTGCCGCCGAGCTCGGCCAGGAGCGACCCGACCAGACCGTCCCGGACGACTCGCCCTTCATGCAGGAAGAGCGCGCGGTGACACAGCCGCTCTGCCAGGTGGACATCGTTGGTGGCGAGCAGGGTCGCAGTGCCGGTCAGGCTCAGCAGCTGGAGGCGCTCGATCAGGTCGAGCTCGGCGCGGTAGTCGAGGGCGAGCGTGGGCTCGTCCAGGAGCAGGACTTCCGGCCGGTGGGCCAGCGCCTCAATCAGGTTGAGCTTGCGCTTCATGCCCAGCGAGTACTCGCGAACCACTTTGTGGCGCGCCTCCCACAACCCGATCCAGTGGAAGAGCTCCTCCAGGCGGCTGCGGGCGGTCTGGGCCGAGAGGCCGAACTGCCGGGCAAAGAACCAGGCGTTCTGGTATCCGGTCATCTCCTCGAAATGCGAGGCCTGGTCGAGCACGACCCCCAGCCGGCGGCGCACTGACGGGGAGCGCCGGTCGCGGCTCCCGAACCAGGCGACGGTCCCCGAGCTTGGGGCGTCGGCCGTGGCCAGCACCCGCAGCAGCGTGGTCTTGCCGGAGCCGTTGGGCCCCATCAGGGCCACCAGCTCGCCAGGCGCGAGGGTCAGGCTGATGTCGACCACGCCCGTGCCATTGCGGTACAGGCGCCAGACCTGCTCGGCGCGCAGACTAGGCGCGGAAGCCGTACCGGCCTTCGTGGAAGTCACCGCTGGTGATCCACTTCTCGATGACGCGGTCCATGACGTCGGAGGTGACCCGTTCCGCCCCTAGCTCACGGGCATTGCCCTCAATGGCTTCCATCACCTGTCCCTTGACGAACTCGGGCATGTTCTCCAGGCGTTTCTCAGCGGTCGGCTCCCAGGGCATCGTCAGCCCTTTGGCCTGCAGCGCCGTGGAAACCTCGCCCCACATCTCGAACTTGACGTCCATCACGTCGGGCGTGATGACCGGGCCCAGCTCCTTCTTGAAGGCGGTCCACTCCACCCGCCAGCGGCTCAGCTCGCGACAGTACGAAGGGAGCTCGGCCAGCCGGGCCTCGGCCTCTGGCGTCCAGACGAAGTAGTGCTCGAACGTCTTCGGGCTCAGGGGGTGGCCGTATCCGATCTTGATGCCCAACCGCTCCAGGAAGGCGGCGTTGATGGCTTCGCTGGTGCGCGCGGCTCGTGACTCGGCGGCGTGCTGCGCCAGCTCGCGGGCGCGGGCAGGCTCGAACTTTTCGGTGGCGATGATCTCGACCTCGTTCAAGCGGCGAACCCCGTCCTCGGTCCATCCCGGCGACGGGTCGGACCCATTGCCGTTGCCATGCGCTTTCTTTCCCGCCTCCGCAACTTCGGGGGCGTACGCGCGCAAGGCCTGGTTCATCAGATCGCGGGCGTCCGCCAGGCCGCCTTCGGCGACGTCAACGGTGATCGTCTCGGCGTGGATTTTCCGGGCGAACTCCTCGACCTTGGTCTTGGCCAGGGACCGCATGAATCCGGCCGGCACGCGGTCCAGTCGCTGGGCGGCCTCGTCGGTCCAGGCCGGGCCCGCGCCGGGGGTCGCCACCCAGCCGCTGGCGGCCGCGGTGGCCGACGCGACCTCGGGCACTCGGTCGCCTACTGCCTCGGCGACGGGCGCGTACGCCTCGTCCAGATTGGCCTGGGCGAAGTCGCGGGTGATGCTGGGCAGGCGGCGCACCCGCGCCAGCTTCTCGATGCGGGCCTTCACCCGGCGCCGCTCGTAGCCCTTGGGAATTGGGTTCAGGACTTCCTTCGCCTCGGCGGTCCATTTCACCTTGAAGCCGTCGAAGGCCTCTTCCTCGGAGATGGCGCCTTCGCGGCTGGCGGCCGCCGCGATGGAGGCCTTGTCCACGGGCTGGAACTCGGTGCCGGCGCAGACCGGACAGGCGGCGGGCCTGACGGAGCGCGCGGCGCGGCCGCACCGGCGGCAGATCCATGTCTGGGTCTCGAGCTGAGTGACACCGCCATTGGGGGATCGTGCCGGCTCCACGCCCATGGCCCGGGCTGCGTGCTCGGGCATCACCTCACCGACCGCCAGGTCGATGATCGAGGAGCTGACTACGGAATGGCCTCGCTCCAGGGCGTACCGATTGATGGCCGTTCGGGTGATCCCGCGGAAGGCGGCCGGCACCTGCTCCATGCGGGCCTCGGCCTCCTCGGTCCAGACCACACTAGCCTCCGCCTGCTGGTCGACGGGCGGCACATACGTCCGGCTGGAGAGCAGCACGCTGCAGGGCGCCAGGCGGAGCAAGTTGTCGCTGTTGCTGCCGATGTCCATGGAGGCCGCGGAGTGCACGCCGATGCGGCCCATCACCAGCAGCCAGGGCGGGTCTTGCCGGGCGTGCTGCAGCACCTTCTTGAAGGCCTTGCCATCGAGGAGGGTGGTCTTCAGCTCGACTCCCTCCTCGGCCGCGATGGCCGCGGCCACCCGCAGGTGGGACTCGTAGATCTTGGCCAGCCCGGTGTCGATGATCTCCTCGTGGAGCTGCTCCTGCTCCTTGAAGCGGAAGATCTTGGACGCCTCCGCCGACAGCACGTCGACGATCCCGTTGAACATCGCGTAGTGCAGGTAGGGGTCGTAGACACCAACCGCCTCCACCCGCTTGCCCAGGATCTTGCCGAGCGCGATGGCGGTACGCAAACCGGCGAAAGATTGGGGGCTCCCGTCGATCGCCACCAGGACGCGGTCCGACGCATCCTCCCGGAATGGGTGGGGCTCACGGACCACCAGGGTGTCGACCTTGGTCCGCCTGATCACGCGATCCGTCACGCTGCCGACCTGGCTGTCCTTGACGGCGCCCATCCCCAGGGCGCCCATCACTACCAGGTCGTAGCCGGACTCGGTGATGTCCTGGACCAAACACTCCCAGTTCTTGCCGTCGAAGGTCTTGTACAGGACCGGCACGCCGGCCTTCCCGGCCGCCTCCTTCATTACGTCCAGGTAGGAGTCGGAGATCAGTTGCAGCCCGCGGGTGATGAGGGAGTCGTGGATCTTCCGCTGCCGCTCCAGTTCCTGCTCGTCCTGGTACTCCTCGGGCAGGGTGTACTCCATCTGCTTGAAGCGGACGTCGTGCATCCGGGCCGCATAGACGTGGCAGCCAGTGAGTTCTGCCCCAGTCGCTCGAGCCAGCTGGACGGCGACCTCCACGGCGCCGTTGGAGTGGTCGGAGTTGTCGACTGGGACGTAGATCTTCTGGTACATCACGACTCCTTTTCCTCGTAGGTGGGCCGGAGCAACCATGGAAGCGTCGGCTCCCCATAATGTGGGCGGCAGTTCCAATCATATGCCTCCCCGAAGGTGCTTACAGGGCGGGCGTAATCCCCCAGGTGCTGGTGAAGGATTCGCCCCGCTGGAGGGTCCGGAGGCCGAGCCCCGAGCGGAAGGCGTTGGGCGCCGCGGTCATGGGTTCCAGGCCGAGGCTGCGCCGGCGGCGCTCGGACGCCATGCTGTCGCCGGTGAACGCCATGACGTAGGGGTAGCCGGCGTCCATCCAGAGGTCGAGGGCCGGCCGGCCGCTCGGGTGCCGCAGCCCGATCCGGACGCGGCCGTCGGGATCGGGTTCCAACCCGGCATAGGCGGTGTCCAGGTGCAGGTCGCTGATCGGGTGCGGCTGGCGAAAGTCCAGCGGCTTGCCGTCAACCGCCGGGGCCCGCCCGCTGGGGATCAGCCGGTCGTCCACTTCCAGGAAGCGGCGAGCCGGGATACGCAGGATGGCGTCGTCGACCAGGTCGGTCCCAACCGTGACGTACGGGTGGTGGCCGCTGGCATAGGGGAGCGGCCGGTCGCCTGCGTTCCGCCCGGTGGTGCGCACCTCGAGGCCGCCGTCGGCAAGCCGGTACATGATTTCCAGGTCCAAGGTGAACGGGTAGCCCTCCTGGGGATGAAGCCGCAGGCTCATCAGCATCGTGCTCGGGTCGACCTGGCGGGCCTGCCAGTTCATCCACCGGGTCAGGCCGTGGATGGCGTTCTGCCGGTCTGGCTCCGTCAGCGGCGTCTGATAGTCGTGGCCGTCGAACGTGTAGCGACCATCCTGCAGGCGGTTCGGCCAGGGAATCAGGGCGGCGCCCCTGGCGAAGGTGCACATCTCGTCCAGGGCATAGCCGTCCAGGATCCCGCGGCCGGCCACCTCATAGGTCCGGATTCCCCCGCCGACCTCGGTGATGATGGCCTGCTGATCGCGCCAGCGGATCTCGTACTGCTCGCCCGACGGTGGCAGGACGGCAGCCTGGTCCGGGCTGACCATAATGGAATCATCCATGGCTACCCTGAAGCTTGCCCTATTTGGCGCGCCGCGGGACGAGCTGGCCAGGACCGTGGATGGCGAGGTGCCGGAGTGGATCGAGCGCCTCTACGTCAGCTACGGCACGACCGCCGAATCGGCGCCCGCCAGCGCATCGGTGCGCGCGCTGGGTGAGGACCTCGGCTTTCGCATGCGCAAGCTGGCCGTGCTGCTCGACAAAATGGAAGCGCTCGGCTGGCGCATCGAACCCAGGCTGTGGGACCTGCTGGCGCACA
>DASQAY010000313.1:0-4811 GCA_035635515.1 Candidatus Eiseniibacteriota bacterium
TGCCCGCGGCGAGGCCCAGCCACCATGGCGGGGTGCCTATCGATGGTGGCGGTATGTCGAAGGTTCTTCGAAGGAGGGGGCAGGAGACTGATGTCCGCCCCGGTCGAGGTCTACAACCGGCTGCTGGAGGACGAGCGGCTCGCCGCGGCGAGTGCCGAGATGCTGGAAGCCGGCCAGAAGGAGCGCCGCCTCACCTTCGGCGGCCGCCCGCTGTCCATCGCGCTTCGGCCGCAGCTGCTCAGCCGCACCACCTACGAGCGCGTGGCGAGCGCGTCCCAGGCGGTGTACGGCGCGCTCCAGGCGCTGGAGCGGGCGCTGCTCGCCGACCGCGGTCTGCGGGCCGAGCTCGATCTCCAGCCCGAAGAGGAGCGCCTCGCCCTGGTCGAACCGCGCGGCCCATCGTCCTCCCCCTCGTCCCGGCTGGACGGCTTCCTCAGCGGACGGCTGCGCTACGTCGAGTACAACGCCGAATCCCCGGCCGGGATGGCGTACGGCGATCACCTGACCGCCGTCTTCGACGCGCTGCCCGTCATCCGGCAGTTCCGGCGGCGGTTTCGACTCCGCAGCGTGCCCTTGCGCAACCGGCAGCTGGCCAGCATGCTCCGAGCCTTTCGCAGCGCCGCCAACGGCACCCGGCCGGCGATCGCCATCGTCGATTGGCCCGGGCTGCCCACCAGTACCGAGTTCGAGATGTTCCGCGACTACTTCGAGAGCCGCGGCCTGAGGACGGTGATCTGCGACCCGCGTGAGCTCGAGTATGGCCGCGGGCGCCTGTATGCCGAAGGGAAACCGGTCAACCTGGTCTATCGCCGGGTGCTGACCAGTGAGCTGCTGGCCCGCGGCGACGAGACCCGCGCTCTGCGCCAGGCGTACCTGGAGGGGGCCGTCTGCGTGGTCAACAGCTTCCGGGCCAAGCTCCTCCATAAGAAGATGAGCCTGGCGCTGCTGTCCGACGACCGGTACGCGGGCCTCTATACCGCCGAGCAGCGGCGGGCCATCGCTCGGCACGTGCCCTGGACGCGCAAGGTGCGCCAGGGTGCCACTACCCGGGCGGGTCAGCCGGTCGCCGACCTGGCGGCCTACGTCGCGGATCACCAGCAGGAGCTGGTGCTGAAGCCCAACGACGAGTACGGAGGCAAAGGGGTGGTGCTGGGCTGGGCCGTCTCCTCGGACGAGTGGACGGCGGCGTTGCGAACCGCGCTAGAGGAGTCCTCTGTCGTCCAGGAGGCCGTCCCGGTTCCCCGGCAGGAGTATCCGGTGATGCTGGACGGCCGGGTGCAGCGCCTGAACCTGGCCACCGATATGGATCCCTACCTGTTCGACGGCCGGGTGGCCGGGTGCCTGGCCCGGCTCTCCGCGTCCGCCCTGCTCAACGTCACCGCCGGAGCCGGCAGCATTGTCCCCACCTACATCGTGGAGGGCGCCGTGTGAGCGACCTCCCGCTGACCATCGGGATCGAGGAAGAGTTCCAGATCGTCGACCAGGAGCGGCAGCTTCGCGCCCACATCGACCAGCTGATGGCCAGCCTGGCGGAGGCCTTGGGCGACCAGCTGAAGGCCGAGATGATGCAGTCGGTGGTCGAGGTCTCCACCAATGTGTGCGCCAACGTGGACGAGGCGCGGGCCGAAATCGTGCGCTTGCGAAGCGCCCTGGCCGGTGCTCTGCAGCCGGCCGGGCTCCGGATCGCGTCGGCCGGCACCCATCCCTTCTCCCACTGGCAGGACCAGCAGGTCACGGAGCGGGAGCGCTACAAGATCCTGGAAGAGGAGCTGCAGGACGTGATTCGCGAGCTCCTGATCTTCGGCCTCCACGTGCACGTCGGGATCCCCGACCCCCAGCGTCGAATCGAGGTGATGAACGAGGCCCGCTACTTCTTGCCCCACCTGCTGGCCCTGTCGACCTCCAGCCCGTTCTGGCTGGGCCGAGCCACCGGTCTCAAGTCCTACCGGAGCGTGATCTGGTCCCGGTTCCCGCGTACCGGCATCCCGCCCGAGTTCGCTTCCCTGGGGGAGTTCAATGGCTATGTTGATCTGCTGGTGAAGACCCGGTCGATCGACGACGGCAAGAAGATCTGGTGGGACGTCCGCCCGCACGCGTTCTTTCCCACCCTGGAGTTCCGGATCTGCGACGCCACCACCCGGGTCGACGAGACCATCTGCCTGGCCGCCCTGATCCAGGCCATCTGCGCCAAGCTGCTCCGGCTGCGAGAGCGGAACCTCGGCTTCCGGAAATACATGCCCGGCCTGATCAACGAGAACAAGTGGCGGGCCATCCGCCACGGGATCGACGGCAGCCTGATCGACTTTGGCAAGCAGACCGAGGTGCCATTTCGGGCCCTGGCGCTGGAGCTGCTCGAATTCGTCGACGACGTGGTCGATGACCTGGGCTCCCGCTCGGCGGTCGAGTACGTGCACACCATCCTGCGCGACGGCACCAGCGCCGATCGGCAGCTCCGGATCTACCAGGAGACCGGCCACCTGCATGCCGTCGTCGACTACGTGGCCGCGGAGACCATGGCCGGGGTGCCCGTCCAGACGGCGGCCCAGCGCTGACCCCGACGTCCGCGGTGTCCGCCATCTATGAGCTGGCCAACAGCTATGTCGAGCGCTGGGCCGCGCTCGATCCGATCGGCGCCACCAGCCGCGGCATCGCGGGGCACGACACCGAGATGACCGACTTCTCACCGGACGGCGCCGCCGCCCGGGCCGAGCTCGACCGGGCGACGCTGGGCACGCTCTCATCGCTGTCCCCGGAGAACGACCGCGACCGGCTGGCCGCCGACGTCATGCGCGAGCGGCTGGAGGCAGCCCTGGAACGCCACGATGCCGGCGAGTGGATCCGGGAGCTGCGCGTCATCGGCAGCCCGGTCCAGGCCGTCCGCCAATGCTTCGACCTGATGCCGGCCACAAGCCGGGCCGACTGGGAGACCATCGCCGCCCGGATGGAGCGGGTGCCAGCCGCGCTGGCCAGCTTTCGCGCCACCCTGCAGGAAGGGCTGCAGCGGGGCGTGACGGCCGCCCGCCGCCAGGCGCTGGCCTGTGCGGAACAGGCGCGCGTCTGGAGTAGTGATGACGCGGGGGCTCGTCCGTTCTTTGTAGCGCTCCTGGACAAGCACAACCAGGCTGGCGCTGGCAATGGCGCGCTTCGCCGGGACCTGGAGGAGAAGGCACAGAGGGCGACCGCCGCTTATGCAGAGCTGGCGCGCTTCCTGCGCGAGGACTACGCCCCGAAGGCCGAGCCGCGCGACCCGGCCGGGGCCGAGCGCTACGGAATCCTGGCTCGCGGCTTTACCGGCCAGGCCCTGGACCTGCGTGAGACCTACGCCTGGGGCTGGGACGAGCTGCATCGCATCGAGGACCAGATGCGCGCCGTGGCGGCCCGGATCCGGTCGGGCGCCTCGTTGCCAGAGGCCATCCAATTCCTGGAGACCGATCCCAGCCGAGCCATCGACGGGGCGGAGCGCCTCCGCCAATGGCTGCAGGACCTGATGGATCGGACAGTCCGAGACCTGGACGGCAAGCATTTCGACATCCCGGCCCCGGTCAAACGGGTAGAAGCCATGATCGCGCCGCCGGGCGGGGCGGCCGCCATGTACTACACGCGGCCCTCGGAAGACTTCAGCCGTCCCGGCCGGACCTGGTATCCGACCCTGGGCAAGACCCGCTTCCCGCTGTGGGGTGAGGTGTCGACTGCCTACCACGAGGGCGTGCCCGGGCATCACCTGCAGATGGGCATCCTGACCTTTCTCGCCGATCAGCTCAGCCGATTCCAGCGACAGGGTGGCTTCGTCCCTGGGCACACCGAAGGCTGGGCGCTCTACGCGGAGCGGCTGATGGGGGAACTCGGGTACCTGGAGAATCCGGAATACGAGCTGGGCATGCTGCGGGCGCAGGCCTTCCGCGCCATGCGGGTGGTGGTGGACATCGGCGTCCATCTCGAGCTGCCCATCCCCAAGGGCGAGGCCTATCACCCGGGGGCAACCTGGACCGCCGAGCTGGCGCTCCCGTTCGCCATCGAGCACAGCTACGAGCCCGCCGACTTCATGCGCAGCGAGCTGGATCGCTACCTCGGATGGCCGGCGCAGGCCATCTGCTACAAGGTTGGCGAGCGGGCCTGGCTCCAGGTCCGCGACGCGGTAAAGCAGCGGGAGGGACCGGCGTTCAGCTTGAAAGCCTTCCATGCCAAGGCCCTTGGTCTCGGGCCGATGGGATTGGACCAGCTGCGGCGAGAATTCGGCGTCTGATCCGTGAATTCGGAGCTACGCCGGATCTTCGAGGAAGACCAGCGCGACCGGACGCAGCGGCCGCTCCCGGAGAGCCTGGCGGAGCGCGACGCCGACCGGCGGGAGCGGGTGCATGCACTGATTGACGCGGGCGGCCTGGTGGAGCCCGCCGATTACTACCACGCGGCGATGGTGTTTCAGCACGGAGTTGAACTGGCGGACTACTGGCAAGCCCGCGAGCTCGCCCTGAAGGCTGCCGACATGGGGTATCGGCAAGCCCGCTGGCTGGCGGCGGCCGTCTACGACCGCTGGTTGCTGACCCAGGGACGGCCGCAGAAGTACGGGACGCAGTATCGCGCTGTCGCTGGCAAGTGGGTTCTGTGGGACGTCGACCCGGAGACCACCGATGAGGAACGATCACGCTGGGATGTGCCCCCATTGGCGGAAGCGAAGCGGCAAGCGATTGATTTGAGTAGGTCTTAACTACTTCTCCCTCCCCCTTGCCTGGAGGGGGTCTCGTTGCCTAGACTGGCTTGGTTTCGACGGCGAGTGTCGCAGCGAGGAGCACGACCAGGAGCGTGAGCTGGGC
>DASQAY010000314.1:0-2165 GCA_035635515.1 Candidatus Eiseniibacteriota bacterium
CGCTTGGCCTCCCCGCCGTGGTCGGGATCGCCGGGCTGGTGGACAGTGTCGAAGACGGACAGCCCGCGCTGCTGGACGGCGATCGGGGCACGCTCTTACTGGACCCGCCGGCGACCCTGGTGGCCCAGGTCCCCCCTCCCGTCGGCGCTCCCGCCAGCGATGCGTCGCCCGCCGCGACCGTGGACGGCCGTGCGATCGAGGTCGGCTGCAACGCGGCCGGCCTGGATGATGCCCGCCGCGCCGCCACGGCAGGCGCCGACGGCATCGGCCTGCTGCGGAGCGAATTCCTCTTTCTGGGGCGGGATCGCCTGCCGGACGAGGACGAGCAAGTGACGATGCTGGCGGAGGTGCTGGCCGCGCTCGGTGGCCGGCCGGTCATCTTGCGCACGCTGGACGTGGGCGCCGACAAGCCGCTGCCCGCGCTGCCCCAACCGCCGGAAGCCAATCCCGCCCTCGGCGTTCGGGGCCTTCGGCTGCAGTTGCAGAGACATCCAGATCTGTTGAAGACTCAACTGCGGGCCGCGCTGCGCGCCGCCTCTGGCCATCGGCTGCGGATCATGTTCCCGATGGTGTCCACGGTCGGTGAGGTGCGCGCGGCTCGCCGGCTCCTGGTGGATGCCCAGCGCGAACTGTTCCCCGAGGGAACACCGCCACCGCTTGAGGTGGGGATCATGGTCGAGGTGCCGGCCGCGGCAGTCGCCGCCGATCTGCTGGCGACCGAGGTGGACTTCTTCAGCCTGGGCACCAATGACCTGGCCCAGTACCTGTTCGCCGCCGATCGCACGAATCCCGACGTGGCGCACCTGGCCGACAGCCTGCATCCGGCCATGCTGCGGATGATTGGGGACGTCGCCGACGCCGCCCACCAACATCATCGGTGGGTCGGCATCTGCGGCGAAATGGCCAGCGACCCCTGGGCGCTGCCCCTGTTGATTGGGCTGGGACTCGACGAGCTCAGCGTCCATCCACCCGCGGTGGCTCCCACCAAGGCGCGGCTGCGCGGTTTGAGCGCGGAGGAATGCGCCCGCGTGGCCCAGGCGACGCTGGCGCTGGAGGACGGCGAGGCGGTCCGCCGATTCCTGACCTCTCGCGGGCTGGCCCCACCATCCAGAACCGGGTGATCCGCCCCCGCCAGGCGATTGCGTCGATGCAGCCCTACGAATGGGAACCGCCCAGCGCGCGCATCGCGCAGGACGCAGGCGTGCCGGAGGACGAAGTGATCCGCTTCGATACCAATACGGTGCCGTGGCCGGGCGCGGCCCTCGCCGAGCTGCCCAGTCTCGCGCTCAACGAGTATCCCGACACCAGTTACAGCGCACTGACCGACGCCCTTCATACGTACACGGGCGTGGCGGCCAACTCGATCACGGTGGGCGCCGGGGCCGATGAGATCCTCGACCTGCTGGCCAAGGCGTTCATCGGCAGCGGAGACCCGGTGGTCCTGGCGCGCCCCACCTACGCCATGTTTCGGATCGTCAGCGAGATCGCCGGTGGCCAGGTGATTGCCGTCCCCACCGTTGGCCTCCAGCTCGACCTCGAGCCATTTCTGCGCGCCGCGCGCGAGGCTCGCTTGACCTGGCTGTGCAACCCCAACAATCCGACCGGGGAGTTGCTCCCGCTGCCCATAGTGGAGCAGGTGCTGGCCGCCACGGCCGGCATCGTCGCCATCGATGAGGCCTACTTCGAGTTCTCGGGCGTCACTGCGGCCGAGCACACTGCCAGGTTTGAGAACCTGGTGATTGTCCGAACGCTGAGCAAAGCCTTTGGGCTGGCCGGGGTGCGGGTCGGATACGCGCTGGCTGGGCCGGCGATCAGCGACACCCTGCGCCGGGTCAGGCCCCCCGGCAGCATCAGTGTGGTGTCGGAGGCGCTCGCCGTCCGCGCCCTGGCCGCGGAGCCCGGGATGCGCCGCCGAGTGGCCCAGATCATCGAGGCCCGCCAGGTCCTGCGCGACGACCTCAGCCGGCTTGGCGTGGAGGTCTGGCCTTCGGCCGGCAACTTCCTCCTGGTCCGCTGCCGGCGAGAGGCCGCCGCCCGGCTGCTTCGGCGCGGACTGGTGGTCCGCACTTTTCCCCAGGGCTCGCCCCTCGATGGGTACATCCGGATCACGGTGCGGACGCCAGAAGCCAATGCCCGGCTCGTGCAGGCGCTGCGCGATCGAGGAG
>DASQAY010000315.1:0-3794 GCA_035635515.1 Candidatus Eiseniibacteriota bacterium
ACGGTCACCAGGTTGGCCACCGTCTGCCCGGCCACGAAGTCCAGGTTGGACGCCAGCGGTCGGGCGACGCCGGTGGGGTACACCGTCAGATAACCGCTGGCTGAGGGACTGGTCACCGTCACGTTCATCGCCACCGCGGCCACCCCGCTGGATGGCACGCCCCCCACGCCCAGCACCGAGACGTCCAGCGTTTGGTCGGGGCCCACGTGGCCGCCCAGTCCGATCGCGGTTCGCGTGTCCAGAATGCGGGAAGGCGGCAATGGATGGAACCGACCCGGCCAGGCGGGCGGGATGATGCTGTTCGACGGGTTGGACAGGATCCCGTTGCCGACCGCGTTGCTGGCCACCACCGTGAAGGTGTAGGTGGTGCCGTTGCTCAGTCCGGTCAGGGTGGCCGAGCTGGCGCCGGGACCCACCGTCGTGGTCTGGCCGCCCGGCGACGCCGTCACCATGTAGGCCTGCACGGACAGGCCGCCGGTGTAAACGGGCGGATTCCAGCTGACCGTGGCCGAGGCGTCCCCCGCGATCGCAAGCAGGTTGGTGGGGGCGTCCGGCAAGGGGTAGCGCGGGCCGCCGGTCAGCCAGAGGTCACCCACGTCGCTGGGCCAGGGGTCCGCGCCGGCCGGGCCGGCCCAGCCATAGGGATCGATGGCGGTCCAGGAGCTGGTGACGTACACGCCGAAGTGCAGATGGGGCCCGGTGCTGCACCCGGTGTTGCCGCTGATGCCCAGGGTCTGGCCTCTGGTCACGTTCTGGCCGGGCACCACGTTGATGGTGGACATATGCGCATAGCGCGTCGTATAGCCGTTGGGATGATCGATGGTCACGGTCTGGCCGAAGCAGGGGTTGGCCGAGTCCGACCCCGCGATCCGGACGATCCCGTCAGCCGCCGCCAGCACCGGTTCGTACGCGAGCCCGTAGTCGTAGCCGTTGTGGCCGTCGTAGTAGAGGAAGTCGGTCCCCCCTGGTGTCATGGCGTAGCCAAGCGAAAAGTTGGGGTCCACGCCGTTGGTCTTCAGGGCCACGGTCCCGTCGAACCGGCAGTCCTTGCCGTCCTGGGTGTAGTCGGGATTGCAGTGGTCGAAGGTCGACGTGATGTAGTGCGAGCTCAGGTAAGGCAGGGTCAGGAACCCATTGGCCGTCGACTGCGACTGCATCAACGCCGGGGTATTGAAGGGCATCTGGTTGGGCATCCGAGCCAGATTCGTCAGGCGCGGCCCGAGGGTCGGGTTTTCGGCTCGCGAAGTCCCCGCCGCGGCCGTGACGGCATGGGGAAAGTACGCGGCCAGCAGCAAGAGGCTCGCGATCTCGACCAGGCGCCGTACAATGGCCCGCCCCCGCATCCCCACCGAGGGTAACCACCCTCACGCGGGACTTCTTGCGAGCCCACTTCCCGATTTCATGAGTCGAGCGCCGTCGCTGAATTCATTCGTGTAAAGACACCTTGACAAAAAGCCAAGTCCCATTTACTATGCCCACCATGGCCTCTCGCAGGTACGAGGGGTGGTGAAGGAGGCCGATCGTGCCATCAGGGTTCACTCGGCGATATCTCATCGAATTCGGCGGCGCTTCGGCTCTGTACGCGATCCTGCTCATCTCGTCGATCGTGGCGCTCAAGTCCATATCCCAGACGTCGGCTCTCCGGGTCCCTCTGGCCGTCCTGCCAATGGTCGGTGGCGTCCTTATCGTCGTCGCCGTGGTCCGTCAGCTCGGACGGATCGACGAGCTCCAGCGGCGCACCCTGCTAGAGGCGATCGCCATCGCCTTCGCCGGCACCGGGGTCATTACGTTCGCCTACGGGTTCCTGCAGGGGGTCGGCTTTCCGCAGGTCAGCTGGCTGGCTGTATGGCCGACCATGGCCACGCTGTGGGCTGTCGGGTCCTTCGTGTCTTTCCGGCGCTATCGATGAGGAATCGGCTGCGCGTCTTGCGCGCCGAGCGCAACTGGTCTCAGGCAGACCTGGCTCGCGAGCTGGGCGTCTCCCGGCAGACAGTCAATGCCATCGAAACCGAAAAGTACGACCCGAGCCTCCCGCTGGCCTTCAAGATCGGTGTGATCTTCAGCCAGCGGATCGACGAGATCTTCGAACCCAACGGCGTCTGAAATCCTCTCCCTCCCGCTCAGGGGGAGCCACTGTTGTCAGGGTCGCGGGATTTCCCGCGTGGGCAGGGTCAGGGTCGGGGTGTCTCTGCGATCAAGCGGCGACTATTTCCACTTTCACATTGACCGTGGTCGCGACCGCGACCACTTTGTACAGCGGTCAATGCGTCTGGTAATGCTTCACCAGCTCAACCGCCTGTGCCTGCGTGGGGCCGGAGAGACGGAACATCATGTCGATCCGCTGGAAGACGGACGTGTCGCTGCGGTGGCGTACGGCTTCGATGTCGACGGCCACGTGGTCAAGACGCACCTTCGACTCGCGGGCTTTGCCCTCTACCAGTAACACCCCGCAGGCCGACACGCCGGCGAGGAACGCTTCGGCCGGGGTGATCTTTTCACCAGGACCACCCGCATGGACCGGTTCATCGATCACCAGTTCGTGGCTCCGCACACGGCTCACGGATCGGCCCGGCACGTCGGTGGTGCTGGAGCGAACCCGGTTCACGACCAGCTCGTCGCCCTGGCCGGCGCGCTCCTTCCCCACCAGATCCCCTTCCTAGTTGTAGTAACCGAGGACGTCGATGATCACACTGGTCGACCCGGCATGGTTATACACCGCCAGCTTGCCGTCCGCTCCCAGCTTGACCACCGCCAGGTTGGGCACCGTGGCACCGGCTCCGAAGTTCACGTCAGACGCCAGCGGCCGCGGCGTCCCATCCGGATAGACCGTCAGGTAGCTGGCCGCGGTGGCCCCAGTGACGGTGACGTTGATCACCACTGCGGTCGCCTGGCCCGTGGCGTTCAACGCCGGCACGCCGCCCTGGCCCGCCACCTGAACCGCAATGGCGTCGTTGGTTCCCACGTTGCCAAAGCCGCCCAGGACGGTCCGTGTGTCCAGGATCCGGCCGGGCGTTAACCCGGTGAAGGTCGAGGTCGCGACCGCGGTCGAGGCGTCGGAGTACCAGCCGCCCACGTCGACCACCACGTCCGCAGCCCCGGCATAGTTGTAGAGGGTGGCCGAGCCGGTGGCGCTCAACGTGATTACGGCCCGGTTGGCCAGCGTCTGGCCGGCCGTGTAATTCAGATTGGAGACGATCGGGCGGCCGGCACCGGTGGGAAACGCGGTCAGGTAGCTGGACGCAGTCGGGTTGGTGACGGTCAGGTTGACCACCACGGCGGCCACGCCGCTAGCCGGCACGCCGCCCTTTCCTGTGACCTGGAGGTCCCGCGTCTGATTCGCGCCCAGGGGGCCGCCGGTCATACGGGTGTCGAGGATGCGCGATGGCGCCAGAGCCTGGTACTGCCCGGCGGTGCCGCTGTTGAGCCCGACCACCGACACCCATCCCTGCACATCGAGGATGACGTCGGTGCTGCCGGCGTTGTTGTACAGGGAGACCTGGCCCCTGATCCCAAGGGGTACTTCCGCCAGGTTGGCCACGGTCTGGCCCTGGCCAACATTGAGGTTGGAAGCGACCGGCCGCGGCACCCCGGCCGGGTAGACCGTCAGATAGCTCCCGGCGGTGGCATCGGTCACCGTCACGTTGAGGACCACGGCCGCCACCCCGGTGTCCGGCACGCCGCCCCTGCCGGTCACCTGGGCATTCCGCACCTGCCCCGGGCCCACGGGTCCACCGTTGATCCGGGTATCGAGGATGCGGCTGGGCGGGAGGGCGTGATATTGCCCCGGCCAGGGC
>DASQAY010000316.1:0-7572 GCA_035635515.1 Candidatus Eiseniibacteriota bacterium
AGGGTCGTCATCAGGCCTTTGCCGATATAGATCGGGCCCATCAGCACGTCACGCAGGGCGGACATCGGCTACCTCTGGACCGCCACCACGACCACGGCCGTGGCCATCATCATGGCCAGCGAGAGCGGCAGCAGCGACTTCCAGCCCAGCTGCATCAGCCGGTCGTAGCGGAGGCGGGGCAGGGTGGCGCGCAGCCAGACGTAAACGAACAGCACCACCACTACCTTGAGCAGGAACCACCAGGGCCCGGGGAGGATCCCGAAGGGGCCCCACCACCCGCCCAGGAACATCACCGTGGCGATGGAGCTGACGATGACCATGTTTATGTACTCGGCCATGAAAAAGAGGGCGAACTTCATGCCGCTGTACTCGGTGTGGTAGCCGGCCACCAGCTCGGTGTCGGCCTCGGGCAGGTCGAAGGGCGCCCGGTTGGTCTCGGCAATGCCCGCGATCATATAGATGATGAAGGCCGGCAACAGGGGAAGGGCGAACCACCAGGTCCGCTGGGCGTTGACGATATCGACCAGCCGGAAGGAGCCGGCCACGATGAACACCGGCACCAGCGACAGCCCGAGCGCCATCTCGTAGCTGATCATCTGGGCCGACGATCGCAGCCCGCCCAACAGCGAGTACTTGCTGTTCGACGCATACCCGGCCAGGAAGATGCCGTAGACGCCCAGGGAGGTGAGGGCGAAGTAGAAGAGCACCCCCACGTTGGTGTTGGTCACGTACCAGCTGATGTGGTGATTGAGCACCACCAGGTCGGTCGGGCCGCTGATGGGGATGATGGTGAAGGCCGTGAAGGCCACCGCCAGGGACAGCACCGGCGCCGCCAGGTAGAGGAACCGGTCCCGGGTGGCCGGAGCGCTCTGCGACTTGAAGAACAGCTTCAGGCCGTCGGCGAGCGGCTGCAGGAGCCCGAAGGGCCCCACCCGGTTGGGTCCCAGGCGGGCCTGGAGCCGGGCCTGCACCACGCGTTCGAACAGCGTGAGGTAGGCGAAGGCGGTCAGCAGCGCAAACAGGATGATGGCGGTCTTGATCAGGGTGACGACCACGATCTCGGTCATCGGTCGCCCCAGAGAACCCGCCCCTGCGCCGGCGCGGCCGCCGCGTAGGCTGGCACCGCCTTGGCCAGGTCGGCGAAGATCGATTCGCTGCTTCGGTAGGACCAGCCGGCGCCCATGGCGTTGGCTACCCCCTGCAGGATCCGCCAGTCGTCCCAGATGTGGGCGGCGTCGATGCCGTTATCCAGGCGCTGGACGCGGCCCTCCATGCTGGTCACCGTGCCGTCCTTCTCGGGGAAGGCCCGGCCGGGGAGAACGACGTGGGCGAACTCGTCCAGGACCGACGGCTTGAAGCGCTGCACGATCACCGTCTCCAGGCTGCGCAGCCAGTCGAGCTCCGCCTCGGTCGCCGCGTACTCGTGCAGCGGGCTGGCGTCATAAATGTAGAGAGCCCGGATGCCGGCCCTGGGCCACTCCGCTCGTGGCCGTCCGCCGCGGCCATTGAGGGCCGCGTACCCGGGGCCGAGATGAGGCAGGATCCCCAGGTCTTTGGCCCCCCGGCCGTTGGGGCCGCGAACCACGATCAGCCGCCGGACGCTGCCCTTGATCTTGGAGGCCAGCTGGTTCTGGAGCGTGATCGCATCCGCCCGCCGGGCCGCGGTGGCCAGCACCCCGACGGCGGTGGCCTCGGCCGGCACCGCGTCCAGCCCGGCCTTCCCGTCGTCAACCCGGTGCACGGCAACCCCATGCCGCTGGCTCTTGTGCAGCCGGAGGTGGAGGACGGGCGCGGCGTCGATCACCTCCTGGCCACCCAGGACGACCACGTGATCGCAGCGTTCGATATCGGCGATCGGCAGACCGATGTCCTCCGGATCGCTCTCGTGGATCCCCTGCGGGCGATGGTCGAGGTGGGGCGACTGCAGGGTCTCGCGGAACAGACGCTGGAATAGGAACAGCTCTTCGTTGGTGGCTCCCGGCGAGGCCCATCCGGCGGCGCTGGACCCTGCTCGCTGCAACCGGGCCGCGGCGTCGGCGACCGCCTCCGGGTAGCTGACCGCCGCCAGCTGCCCGTCGCGGCGGATGCTCGGCGAGCCGAACTCCTGGTCCCGCTGGAAGTAGGGGAAGCTGTACCGCCCCTGGTCGCAGAGCCAGCCGTCGTCCACCTCCAGGTTTTCGCGCGACTGGAACCGGCCGATCTTGTTATGCCGGCTGTCGATCTGGATGTTGCAACCCATGGCGCAGCCGGGGCAGATGCTGGGGGTCCGGTCCAGGTCCCAGGGCCGGCTGATAAACCGGTACTGCCGGCTGGTCAGGGCGCCCACCGGGCAGATCTCGGTCCAGTTGCCCTGGTAGGGGGACTGCGCCGGCTCGTCATTGAAGGTGCCGATGATGGTGTGCACGCCCCGCTTGATCAGCGCCAGCTCGCGCTCCCCGGAGATCTCCTCGGTGAAGCGGGTGCAGCGCCAGCACAGGATGCAGCGCTCCCGGTCGAGCACGATCCGGTCCGAGAGCGGCACCGCCTTGTCGAAGTGGGCCTTGGGGAAGTCGTACCGGCTGGCACCCGGGCCGTACTGGAAGGTCTGGTCCTGGAGCGGGCACTCGCCGCCCTTGTCACAGATGGGACAGTCGAGGGGGTGGTTGATCAGGAGGAACTCGAGCACCCCCTTCTGGTGCTCCTCCACCTTGGGTGTGCGGGTGCGCACCACCATGCCCTCGGCCACGTACACGGCGCAGGCGGGCTGGAGCTTGGGCATCTTCTCCACTTCGATCAGGCACATCCGGCAGACGGCGACCGGCTCCATCTTGGAATGCGAGCAGAAGATGGGGATGTCGATTCCGACCTTCTTGGCGGCATCCAGGATCAGCGTCCCCTTGGGGACGGTGACGCTCACGCCGTCGACCTGGAGGGTGACCTGGTCAGTGGCGACGGCCATCAGGCCACCATGACCCGTTCTTTCCGGAAGGGGCATGCATGCTCGCTGATGTGCTGCTCGAACTCGTCGCGGAAATACTTGATGCAGCTCCGCGGGAACCAGGTGGAGGCGTCACCCAGGGGACAGAACGAGCGCCCGTCGATGTTGTTGCCCATCTCGAGCAGCAGGTCGGCGTCGCCCGCCTTCCCCTCCCCCTCCTCGATCCGGGTGAGCACGTTCGTCATCCAGAAGGTCCCCTCCCGACAGGGCGTGCACTTGCCGCAGCTCTCGTGGTGGAAGAACTCGACGTAGCGGCGGCACATGTCCACCATGCAGGTCGTCTCATCCATGACGACCATGGCACCGGCGCCGGCCAGCGACCCGGCCTTCTGGATGGCGTCGAAATCCAGCCCCACGTCCAGGTGCTGGGGCAGCAGGACCATCATGGAGGCCCCGCCCGGCTGGAAGGCTTTGAGCGTGCGATTCTTCCAGACGCCGCCACCCATGTCGTAAATCAGTTCGCGGATGGGCGCGCCCATCTCCATCTCGTAGTTGCCGGGCCGGTTCACGTGGCCGCTCATGCACCATAGCCGGGTCCCTTTGCCGGTCTCGGTCCCGATGGCCGCGAACCAGTCCGGGCCGTTGGTGACGATGTGCGGCAGGGTGGCCACCGTCTCCACGTTGTTGACCACGGTCGGCTTGCCGTAGAGCCCCTTGATGGCGGGGAAGGGCGGCTTCAGGCGCGGCTCACCGCGATAGCCTTCCAGCGAGGTGAGCAAGGCCGTCTCCTCACCACAGATATAGGCGCCCGCGCCCCGGTGCAGAATGACGTCGACGTCGAAGCCGCTGCCCAGCACGTTCTTGCCGATGTAGCCGGCCTGGCGAGCCTCGGCCAAGGCCCACTCCAGCGCCTCGTGCTGGGGCAGGTACTCCCCCCGGATATAGATGAAGGCCAGGTTGCAGCCGATGGCATAGGCCGCGATCAGCAGCCCCTCCACCACCTGGTGCGGGCTGGCTTCCAGCAGGTAGCGGTCCTTGAAGCAGCCGGGCTCGCTCTCGTCGGCATTGATCACCAGGTAGCGGGGGTAGACGCCCTTGGGGAGAAAGCTCCACTTCTGGCCGGTGCCGAAGCCGGCCCCGCCGCGTCCCCGCAGCCCGCTCTTTTTGACCATCTCCACCACCGCGTCGGGCTGCAGCTCCTTCAGCGCCTTCTTGTACGCCTGATAGCCGCCGGCCTGTTCGTAGCCGGCGAGATGGGCGAGCCCGGGCGTGCCAAAGTCCGTGGTCAGGATTTTCTTCTCGGCCATTAGGTCTCCGCCTTCTTCGGCCGCGGGCGAGAGCCACCCGTCGGGCGCTTGGGCGCCGCCGGCGCGGTGGCTGCCGGGACCGCCGCAGTATGTGGCGGTCCGTGACTGGGCGCGGGCTCGGTCCGCAGTCGCTCGAAGATCGCATTCACGCGCTCGGGCGTGAGGTCCTCCTCGAAGCGATGGTCGATCTGCATCATGGGCGCCCCGCCGCAGGCCCCCAGGCACTCGATGGTGGACCGCAGCGTGACGGCGCCGTCGGAGGTCGTTTGCCCATCCCGGATCCCGAGCCGTTGCTCGCAGTAGGCGAACAGCTCCTCCGCGCCCCGCAGGGCGCAGGCGACGTTGACGCACATCACAGCGTCGTGCCGCCCTTCCGGCTTGGTCAGGTACATCGAATAGAAGGAGGACGTGGCCTCCACCAGGGACGCCGGCAGGCCCAGGTGCTGGGCAACCTCGCGCATCCCGTCGCTGGTCACGTAGCCGACCTCGTGCTGGACCGCCCACAACGCGGGTAGGATCGCCGATTGCGCCGACGGGTAGCGCCGCGCGTAGTCCTGGATTTTCTCGACCGTCGCCTGACTGAGGCTCACTACCGGTCTACGTCTCCCAGGATGATGTCGATGCTGCCGATGATGGCCACCACGTCGGCCATCAGCCGGCCTTCGATCATCTTGCTCAGGGCCTGGAGATTACAGAAGGACGGGGGCCGCACCTTCACCCGGTACGGCTTGTTGGAGCCGTCCGACACCATGTAGAAGCCGAGCTCTCCCCGCGGGCTTTCCACGAAGGCGTAGACGTCGCCGACCGGCGGCTTGAAGCCCTCGCTCACCAGGCGGAAGTGATGGATGACGGCTTCCATGCTCTGGGGCAGTTCGTCGCGTGGCGGGAGGGCCACCTTCCGGTTGTCCGTGATCCAGGGACCGCCGGGCAGGGTACGGATCGCCTGGTCGACGATCTTGATGCTCTCTCGCATTTCCTGCACCCGGCACAGGTATCGCGCGTAGGTGTCGCCCTCCCGGCCCAGGGGCACGTTGAAGTCATATTGCTCGTAGCCGCAATAAGGGAATTCTTTGCGCACGTCGTAATTGACCCCTGACCCGCGCAGCACCGGGCCGGTGACTCCCCACTCGATGGCCTCAGCCGCGGAGATGGTGCCCAGGCCGACCGTGCGCTGCTTCCAGATGGGGTTGTTGGTCAGCAGGGCTTCGTAGTCGTCTACCCGGCCGGGAAACAGGTCGACGAATCGCTGCAGCTGCTCCAGCCAGCCCGGGGGGAGGTCCCACGCCACCCCGCCGACGCGGGTGAACGAGGTCATCATCCGGACGCCGGAGTAGGCTTCGTTCAGGTCGAGGATTTGTTCCCGCTCCCGCCAGCAGTAGAGGAAGGTACTGACCGCGCCCAGGTCAAGCGAGCCGGTGCCCAGCCAGATCAGGTGGCTGCCGATGCGGGCCAGCTCCATCATGATCACCCGGATGGCCTGCGCCCGTGGGGGGACCTCGAGGTCGAGCAGCTTCTCCACGGCCATGGTGAAGCCGACATTATTGATGGGCGGCGCCAGGTAGTCCATCCGGTCGCTGAACGGGATGCCCTGGGCGTAGGTCTTGTCTTCGAACGACTTCTCGAATCCTGTGTGCAGGTAGCCGATGTCCATGTCGGAGTCCCGCACCACCTCGCCGTCGAGCTTCAGCTTGATCCGCAGCACCCCGTGCGTGCTCGGATGCTGGGGGCCCATGTTGAGCTCCATCCACTCGCTCCCCAGCTCGCGGGTCTCGACCCCCTCGGGGAGGGCCTGGGTAAAGGTGTCAGCCACGGATGGCGTCGGGCTCCAACCCTTCGAGCTTCTGGTCCGAGAAGATCACGGGTTCGCCGAACGAGACGTAGTCCTTGCGCAGCGGAAAGCCTTCCCACGAGTCCGGCATCAGGATCCGGCGCAGGTCGGGATGGCCCTCGAACTGGATCCCGAGCAGGTCCCAGGTCTCGCGCTCGAACCAGTTGGCGGCCCGCCACACCGGCACCAGGCTGGGCACACGGGGATCGGGCGCGGCGGCGGTGCACACCAGGCGCACCCGGGTCTTATTCGGCAAGGACCGGACCTCCCAGACCACGTCGAAGCGCGGGTCCCGGGCCGGCCAGTCGACCGCCGTGGCGTAGAGGAGGTAGTCGAAGCCCTCCTCGTCCTTGAGGTAGCGGGCCACCTCCACCAGCGCCGCCGGGTCGACCACGATGCTCAGGTCGCCGCGAAAGTCGGAGCTCTCCTGCAGCGCCTGCTTGAAGCGCTCGCCGAGGCGCTCCACGAGTGACGTGCTAGCGGTCACGGTCATCTGGCCGGACTCCCCTTCCGACAAGACGCCCCGGCGTCAGGCAGACCGCTTGACCAGCGGCTCGCCGCGGATCTTGCGCTGCAGCTTGACGACGGCATCGATCAGGGCTTCGGGCCGGGGTGGGCAACCGGGCACATAGATGTCGACCGGCACGATCTTGTCCACGCTCTGCACGATCGCATAGTTGTTGAACATGCCGGCGGAAGACGCACAGGCCCCCATCGCGATCACCCACTTGGGCTCAGGCATCTGGTCGTAGATCTGGCGCAGGACCGGGGCCATCTTGATCGACACCCGGCCGGAGACGATCATCAGGTCGGCCTGGCGGGGCGAGGCCCGGAACAACTCCGAGCCGAAACGGGAAAGGTCATGGCGCGGCCCTACCGTGCCCATCATCTCGATGGCGCAACAGGCCAGCCCGAACAGGGCCGGCCAGATGGCGCTCGAGCGGCCCCAGTTGATCACCTTGTCGAGGGTGGTGGTGAGCACGTTGTCGCCCAGCGCGTTGAGCGGCGTCGGGCCGGCCGCGCGGCCGGTCGGCATCGGGCCGGGACGGAGCTTCAGCTCCCCCATTCCAGCGCTCCCTTCCGCCAGACGTAGATCAGCGCGACCAGCAGGACGGCGGCGAAGACCGCCATCTCGGCCACCCCGAACCAGCCGAGCCCCTTGACGTTGACGGCCCAGGGATAGATAAAGATCGCCTCGACGTCGAAGATGATGAACAGCATCGCGGTCAGATAGAAGCTGACCGCAAATCGGCGCCGGGCGCCCGTCCGGGGGACGATGCCCGACTCATAGGGCAGATCCTTGGCCGCGGAGTGCAGATGGCCGGCGAGCCAGGGCGGGAAATAGAGGGCGATGAGACCAAAGACAAAGACCGCGGCAAGAAAAATGAGCAAGGGAAAGTAGTCGCTCAGCACGGTACGCGGCTAGTCTAACAAAGCGCTTTCTGAATACGGACTGCAGATCGAGCTCTGCGTCGCGAATCAGGTGGGCGCCCTATGGCCGCAGGTCTTCGAGCTCCCAG
>DASQAY010000317.1:0-5174 GCA_035635515.1 Candidatus Eiseniibacteriota bacterium
CGCCCATCGCTTACCTCCTCAGGTGAGCTGTCTGACGCTGGCTAAACCCGGTGTCCGATGCACCAACGCTAACGTATCTCGCGTTGTTCTCGAGACCCCTCCCCGACCGTCCCCGCAAGGGGGAAGGAGAATTCTGCTCGATCGCTTGCAGATGGCGCATCAGCATCCGGCGGTCTGCGGCCGTCAGACCAGACAGAACGCGCTCCTGGATGCCGATGCCCACCGCCAGACCACAGTTGAGGGCTCGCCTCCCCGCTGCGGTCAGGCTGGCCAGCAGGATGCGGCCATGAGACGGGTGCCGGCTCCGGCGCAGGAACCCGCATGCCTCGAGGCCCTTCACCAGCACATTGATCGTCTGCGCGCTCATCCCGAATTCGCGCGCAAGGTCGGACGCGGAGAGCTCGCCGGCTCGCTCGAGGGCTGCCAGGACCGTGTACTGCGGAGTGGTCAGCCCGGTGGCGCCCAGCTCGGCATCCAGCCGGAGCCGGACCGCGTGTTGGGTCCGCCTCAGCTGGACGAGGAAATCGGGTTGAGATGGAATAACCGGCCGGCTCATCGCGGTTGTTTGAAGTGTACTGAAACGTGAGGAGGTCACTCGATGGACCCTCGTGAAACGATGTCCGCTGACAGCGACTCAAGTTGGATCAGGCAGATCGTGGTCGCGGCGGATGGGTCAACCGCCAGTACGCAAGGCCTTGAACGAGTGGCCGACCTGGCTCCCCGCGTCGGAGCGAAGGTCACAGTGGTGTACGTTCGGCACCTCCCCGCCACCGCCCTAGCCTCCGGAGTCGCCGACGCCTCGTTGGTCGAAGCCCTGGATGACCAGGAGTCCGAGGTGAGGCAGGAGGTCCTCCGACTTCTGGGCGGCATCGGGGTGTCGTGGGAGTTGGTGGTTCGAACGGGAAGCCCAGGTGAAGAGATCGTGGAGGTGGCTGACGAGAGCGGAGCCGATCTGGTCGTGGTGGGAAGCAACCGCCACAGCTCGCTGCACAACCTGCTCCTGGGGTCAACCGCGGCGTACCTCGCCACTCACTCGCGAGCCCCCGTCCTGGTCATGCGATCAAGGGATGCCGGCAACACCGTCCAGGCGACTGGTGAGCGTGTGGATAGCTCTCGTCCCACCGAGCTATCGCGGCGTTAACAGGTGGGAGCTGACCGAGTCGAGCCCGTGGGGATTCGCCCGGCACCGGCCAGCCGTCTTTCCGAGGCGTTCCCCGTGGAGGTAAGCAGTCATGACTATGTGGAAGCGGTGGCAAGATTACGCGACCATGGCGTTCGGCGTTCTTCTCTTCATCTCGCCGTTTGTCTTCGGTGAGACTTCGCACCAGACGGCCGCAGTGAGCGCCTACGTACTGGGCGTCCTGCTCGTCCTTTCCGGGATCGCCGCGGCAGCAAACCGCCAGGAGCGGCGCTCGCTGATCCTCAACGCGCCGAGCATCGCGGCCATCGTCACGTTCCTGGCGCCTTTTGTGCTCGGGTTCACCGGGGTGACCGGGATCGCCTGGAGCGCCTGGGTGCTGGCCGTCGCGACCGTGGTGGTCGGGGCTAGCCTGCGTCTCGGCAGTCGCTCTGGGACCAGCGCGATGAAGATCGCCTGAGAGAGGCGTCGACGGACGGGGCCGCTTGCGCGCCCCGTCCCTTGCGACCTGCACCTCAACCTGATACCTGTGGTCGCCGTGTTCGCGGAGACCCCCCACCCCACCCTCCCCCACAAGGGGGGAGGAGAAGCGGAAGAGACCACGACCCTGCCCTCCCCACGGGCGAGCTGTTAGGAGCGGCCGGAAACCCCTCTCTGACCGTCCCCCTGAGGGGGAGGGTGAAGACGCGGAAGGCGAATTGTTATTGGGGTGGCGGCAATGAAACCAGCACGGCCGCCACTGCCAGGAGGATGGCTATCACGCCGGCCTCGATCTGGCGGCGGCCGAACACCGCCAGTGCCAGGGCCGCGCCGACGGCTGCGACCTTGACGATGAGCGCCCATCCGTAGCCGGTGGTCGCCAACGCCGGGGGGAATCCCGTATGCGCGACGCCGAGCATAAGCCCACTCCCGACGCCGACCGCAGCGGCTCCGATCGCGTAAGGCGAAAAGCGGCGGTCTGGCGCGACCAGGAAGGCCGCCAGCCCCCCGACCCAGATCCCCATGGCCGCTACGTGAATGGCGGCAAGCACGAAGCCGGCACCGGGCAGCCCGGGAATTGCGTGGGCGCTGACGCCATCGATCAGCGCCATGACCACGCCCAGGCCCAGCACCGGCCAGAGCGAGTCGAGGGCCAGCAGAGCCCAGACGAGCAAGGCCACGGCCAGACGCAGACCCAACAGCTGGCCGAAGCCCGAACCCAGCACCGCGATGGCGGTGTCGCCGTCGAAAGACAGGCTGGCGAGCTGGGCAACCAGCGCCACGGGTTCCGCGCTGATCAAGAGCGCCAGGCCGCCGCCCACCAGGCGGCGAAGGCCGGGCTCCCGTCGGATCATCACCTGATAGGCGATGGTCCCGAAAGTCAGCGCCAGGCCCAGGAAGTGCATCCAGCGCGCCAGCGCCTGGAGGCCGAATCCGAGCGGCGTGGCCGTTCCAATCGCTCCGCCGGTGAGCAATGGCGCATAGGGGTTCAGGCTGGGCTGGCCCACCACGAAGCCGAATGCTCCTCGCGAGGGGTGGGTGTCGGCGGCCAGGACCTGCCAGGTCACGACATAGGTCCCGGTTTCCGCGGAGGTGACCGGCGCCGTCAGCCCATGACCTACCGGGCGCGCCGGACCAGCGACCTGGCGGCCCGCCGGGCTGAAGACCTTGATCGCCTGTCCGACCGGGATGACCGCTTCCGTGAACGTCAGCGAAATCGCCTCGGGCGGCGCAGCCAGCAGCGCGTCCGGCGACGGGTCTGACCCCAGCAGCAATGCGTGCGCTGATGCGGCCCGCGGGACGAGGGCCAGCGCGAGAGCCAGGCTGACGACCAGTAGCCGCCGGCCCAAGCTCAGGAGTAGGCCGGCGCCTCGGCCGGGGCCGGCAACCCTGGTCCCTCGGCCGGTCGAGGGCGCACGATTCGGAGCACCAGGCCGGCCGCGACCAGGCACAAGAGCCCCGAGCTCATGAAGGCCAGCTGGTAGTCGCCGAAGAAGGTCCGGATGGCACCCGCCGCGAGGGCAATGGAGGCGGCGCCCAGCTGGTGGGCGGCGAAGATCCATCCGTACACGATGGTGAAATTCTGCTGACCGAAGACGTTGCGGGCCAGCTGGACAGTGGGGGGCACGGTCGCGACCCAGTCGAGGCCATAGAAGACGATGAACAGGATCAGCCCGAAGTAGGCGGTGCCGAACGCATAGGGCAGGAACAGCAGCGAGAGGCCGCGCAGGCCGTAGTACCAGAACAGCAGCCAGCGGCTATCGAAACGGTCGGTCAGGTACCCGGATGCCAGCGTCCCAATCACATCGAAGATGCCGATCACGGCCAGCAGGCTGGCGGCCGTGACCTCGGCCATTCCGTGGTCCATGGAGGCCGGAATCAGGTGCGTGCCGATCAGGCCATTGGTGGATGCCCCGCAGATGAAGAAGCTGCCGGCGAGCAACCAGAAGTCGCGGGAGCGGACGCCCAGCCCGAGGCCGCGAAGGGCATTCCGGATTGGGCTGCCGACCGCCAATGGGGCTGTGTCCGCCTCGGTGGCGCCGTAGGCGCGCAGACCCAGGTCGGCTGGCCGGTTGCGGAGGAACAGGGCGACCAGCGGCACGACCGCCAGCGCCGCTATTCCAACCGTGATCGCGGCGCTGCGCCAGCCGCGGTTCTGCGCCAGCCAGCCCAAAAACGGCAGGAAGATCAGCTGGCCGGTGGCACCCGCCGCGGTGAGGGCACCCAGCACCAGTCCGCGACGCTCGACGAACCAGCGGCCCGCGACGGTGGCGGCCAGCACGGACGCCATGCATCCCGTGCCCAGGCCCACCACGACTCCCCACAGCAGGTACAGCTGCCAGGGCGCGGTCATCACCGTCGTCAAGAGCGCGCCGGTCGCCACCGTGACCAGGGCCCCGACGGTCACTGTCCGGATGCCGAACCGATTCATCAGCGCAGCGGCAAAGGGTCCGGTCAATCCAAACAAGACCAGGTTGATGAACACGGCAACCGAGATGATTGCCCGGTTCCAGCCGAATTCGTTCTGGAGCGGAACGATCAGGACCGCCGGCGTGGCTCGAAATCCCGCGGCCCCCATGAGAGCCACGAAGGTCACCCCGGCGACGATCCAGGCGTAGTGGACGCGCCTCGGTCGACCGCCTCCTGCCGTCGGTCTCAGTCCCGCCGCACCCGCGGCGGGATCGAGCCTCTCTGGGTCAGGCGGAGCCAACCCTGGCCGTCGCTTCGGCGCCAACCGGTCGGCCGGCGAGGAAGCCAACCAACGCTTCGCTGACCTGATCGCCGTGTGTCCACAGCATGCCGTGCGGGGCCCCCTCGACGACCACCAGCTGGCTGCCCTTGATGGCCTGGTGGGTCCGGGTCCCGGTGGCCGCGATCGGCAGGATCCGGTCGGCATCACCTTGCATGACCAGGGTGGGCACGTCGATGCGCGCCAGGTCCTTGCGGAAGTCGGTGACCCACGTCGGCGGGCAGTCGTAGGTCCCCTTGGGTGAGGCACCGGAGCCGATGTTCCAGCTGTCGCGGACGACTTCTTCGCTGATTCGACTTCCCAGGAACGTGTCCAGGTTGTAGAAGTCTTTGAAGAAGCCGGTCAGGAAAGCGAGCCGGTCCTTCGCAATGGCGTCCTGGATGCCGCGGACACCGTTGTCATCCAGACCACTGGGATTGTCTGCGGTCTTCTTGAGGAACGGCGGAATCCCGGAGAGGATGGCGGCTTTGCTGACACGGTCGGTGCCGTACTTGCCGATGTACCGGGCGACTTCGCCGCCCCCCATCGAAAACCCGACCAGCGCGGCGCCGCGCAGATCCAGCTTGGTCATGACCTTGTGCAAGTCATCGGCGAAGGTGTCGTAGTCATACCCCGAGGTCGGCTGACTGGACTTGCCAAATCCCCGGCGGTCGTACGCGATGACGCGATACCCAGCACCCAGCAACGCCACGGTCTGCTTTTCCCAGGACCGACCGCTCAGCGGAAAGCCATGGATCAGCACGACGGGAGTGCCTGAACCGTGATCCTCGTAGTAGAGATCGATCGACTCCGAGTTTTCTTTGCCGA
>DASQAY010000318.1:0-8219 GCA_035635515.1 Candidatus Eiseniibacteriota bacterium
GTCGCCACCAGCTGCACGCCGCGCTCGGCGATGGTGCGCGCCGCACCCGCTTCCGGCTCGGTGCCGATCTCGTCGATGACGATCACCTGGGGCATGTGGTTCTCGACTGCCTCGATCATCACCGCGTGCTGGAGGAGAGGAGTTTTGACCTGCATGCGGCGTGCGCGACCGATGCCCGGATGCGGGATGTCGCCGTCGCCGCCGATCTCGTTAGAGGTGTCCACGATCACCACCCGCTTCTTCATCTCGTCCGCCAGCACCCGGGCGCACTCGCGCAGCATCGTGGTTTTGCCGATCCCAGGGCGGCCGAGCAGCAGGATGCTCTTGCCGCCGATGACCATGTCCTTGATGATGTCGATGGTCCCGGTGATGGCACGGCCCACCCGGCAGGTCATCCCCACGATCTGGCTGTTCCGATTGCGGATGGCGGAGATGCGGTGCAGGGTCCGCTCGATGCCGGCCCGGTTATCATCCCCGAACGATCCGACGCGGGAGGCCACGAACTCAAGATCCTCTGAGGTGATGGGCGTGTCGCTCAGGATCACCTCTTCCTCGGGGAAGCGGGCTTCCGGCTCGCGGCCGAGGTCCAGCACGATCTCCAGCAAATAGCCGAGGTCCGACAGCTGGTGGACGGCCCGGTACAGGTGGGGTGGCAGCGTCTGGAACAGGAGGTTCAGCTCGTCGGTGTCCGCCCGCACCAGTCCGTACTGGGCTCGAAGCATTGACCCAGATTACCCGTACTGGGGGACGAGGGCCTTGTCTTTGACCCGCACCCGGGCTCGGACCGGGACCTTGAGGGCCAGTTCCCGAACCATCAGGACCTGGGAAGCAATGACCTCAAAGCCCTCCCGCTGCAGCAGCTGGATGGCGCGCTGGTCGTAGTGCCGGAGGCTGCACCAGACCGGCCCGGGGCGATGGCCGGCCAGGTACCCGAGGCTGCGCTGGACCAGCTCCTCCAGCAGCCCGGGCGGCTCCGGCAGGGCCAGCAGGCCGAGGGTGTTGGGCCGCGCCCCGCCCCCGGGTGTGATCCCCATCCAGCCCATCACCTGGACCCGGTCCACGACATACTGGCGCTGGCGGCTGGCGCGCGGCAGGCGGCTGGTCCACGAGCCGTGCTGGAAGTTCTGGCGCCACTCGCCAAAGGTCGCCCCCTCCACCGCCGAGACCTCGCGGGGGGTGACCGCCCGGTACAGCAGGTAGGCGGCCAGCTCGTCGGCGCGCCGCATGGGGCGCCAGCCGTCCAGGTCGACCGTCGGGCGGGCGGCCACGCCGTCGGCCAGCAGCGCGTGCTCGGTGGCGTAGGCGCGAAACCCGCGGGCCTTGAAGAGGTCAGTCATCGGGTCATCCACCGAGAGGCGGACAATGAAGCGGAAGACTCCCCGGCGCAGCCCCTCGTTGAAGAGGTGGTCGAGCAGCGCCGTCCCGGCCTGAAACCGATCGAGGTCGGGGCCAACGCTGAGGTTCAGGATCTGCCAGACATGCTTGCCCGTCGGCGCGGTCTCCGCCTGAATGAACCCCTGGATGCCCTGGCGTGGCCCCACCGCCACGTAGACGTGATCGGCCGCCGAGGTCAAGGGCAGGATGGAGGCAAACGTGTTGTTGACCAGGAACCAGAGCCTGGACGAGGCGAACTGACGGCGGGGTAGGGCATGCGATGCGGCAAAGCCATGCTCCGGGGCCTCCGCATGCTGGCGGTGGAGGGCTTCGATGGCCCCCAGGTCTCTGAGCAGGGCCGCCCGGATCTGCAGGCTCATGATCCGTCCAGGAAGCCGAGAAAGTACTGGTGCCAGCGATGGTCGGGGGTCAATTCCGGATGGAAGGCGAGCGCCAGGCGGTGTTCTTCCCGCAGGGCCACCGGCTGCCCTCCGTGGCTGGCCAGGGTCTCGACCGCGGAGCCGGCCTGGGTGACCTGCGGAGCGCGGATGAACACGGCGGGGCCCGGCCCGCCCAGGGCCGGGGCCGAGACCTCGGCCTCGAAACTGTCGCGCTGGCGCCCGTAGGCGTTGCGGCGGACCGCCAGGTGCATGAGCTTGAGCGGCTCCTGCTCGGCGGTGCCGTCCAGCACCTCGCTGGCCATCAGGATCATCCCAGCGCAGGTCCCCATCACCGGCATTCCAGCGGCCGCCCGTTCCTGGATTCGCTGGCGAAGGGCCGGAGCCATCAGCCGGCTCATGGTCGTGCTCTCGCCTCCCGGAATGATCAGCGCGTCAACGCGATCCAGCTCCTCGATGGTGCGCACGCCGACCCCCTCGACCTCACATGCGCGGAGGGCCGCCAGGTGCTCACGAAAGTCGCCCTGCAAGGCGAGCACCCCGATGCGTCGTCGGGCGCTCACCAGCCTCTGCTGGCGAGCAGCTCCTCCTTGGGAATGGTGCCGATCTCCAGCCCGCGCATCGCCTGGCCCAGGCTCCTGGACACCTCCACCAGGATGTCCGGCCGGTCGTAATTCGTGGTGGCCGCCACGATGGCCTTGGCCCGGGCGGACGGATCCTCCGACTTGAAGACCCCCGAGCCGACGAAGATGCCGTCGCAGCCGAGCTGCATCATGAGCGCCGCATCGGCCGGGGTGGCGATCCCCCCGGCGGCGAAGTTGACCACCGGCAAGCGGCCCAACCGGGCGGTCTCTTCCAGTAGATCGGTGGGAGCTCCCAGTTGCTTGGCCTCCATGACCAGCTCCTCCGGACCCATGCCGTTGAGCCGCCGGATGGCGCTTCCCACGGCCCGCTGGTGGCGGACGGCTTCGACCACGTTCCCGGTGCCGGCCTCGCCTTTGGTGCGGATCATGGCGGCCCCTTCGGCGATCCGGCGCAGGGCTTCCCCCAGGTCCCGGCAGCCGCACACGAACGGGATCTTGAAGGGGTGCTTGTTGATGTGATGCTCTTCGTCGGCCGGCGTCAGGACCTCGCTCTCGTCGATGTAGTCCACCCCGATGGCCTCCAGGATCTGGGCCTCCACGAAATGCCCGATCCGGCACTTGGCCATCACCGGAATGGTGACGGCGTCGATGATGGCCTGGATCAACCCCGGGTCGCTCATCCTGGCCACGCCGCCTTCCCGGCGGATGTCGGCCGGGACGCGCTCCAGGGCCATCACGGCCACCGCCCCGGCGTCCTCGGCGATCTTCGCCTGGTCCGCCGTGACCACATCCATGATCACGCCACCCTTCAGCATCTCGGCCAGGCCGGCCTTGACCTTCCAGGTGCCGCGGCGCTCGGCGGCGGTCTCACCCACGGTCCAATTCTACCGCCGTCCTGCAGCCGGGCCACCCCGGCCATCTGGCCGTTGCAAGAATGAGTGGCGGTGGTGATGGTCCCGCGTTCCGGCGCACTCCGGCGGTGGCTGCTTCGGGCTGCCGGCGCACTTCTGGCGCTGCTGATACTCCTGGGGCTCTGCATCATCGTCGGGCTCCTGGTTACGCCCCCGGTGGACGACGTGCCGCAGCGGGTGGAGGCCGTCCTGGGGGCTCACGGCGCGAGCCGGGTTCCGCTCTCCGCCACGCCGGACTCGCTGAGCGAGGCGCTGATCGCCATCGAGGACGAGCGCTTCTACCAGCATCACGGCATCGACCTGCAGGGCCTGGAGCGGGCGCTGCTGGCCGACCTGTACCACCGCAGGGCGCTGGAGGGGGCCAGCACGCTCAGCCAGCAGTTGATCAAGAATCTTTACCTGCACGGAAAGGACGACGGCTGGCGCAAGCCCGAAGACCTGGTGATGGCCCTCAAGCTGGAGCTGCGGTTTCCCAAGGCGGTCATCCTGGAGTCGTACCTGAATTCCGTGTATTTCGGCCATGGCGCCTGGGGCATCGGCCAGGCCTCGTGGGTGTATTTCCAGATGGCACCCGCCCAGCTGGACCTGGCCCGGGCATCGATGCTGGCCGGCCTTCCCCAGTCGCCCTCGTATTACGACCTGTTCCGGAATCCGTGCGCGGCCCGGGCCCGGCACTTCAACGTCCTGGCCCAGATGGCCCACGACGGATACATCACGAAATCCGCCGCCGATGCCGCTTACACCGAGCCGATAGGGTTCCCCTGCAGGTGAGGACGGCTATCGAATTCCGCTGTCGTATTCGATGGTGACCCGCCGGGAGAGGCCCGCCCCACCGTGACGGTCTGGCGCCGGCCGGGCTCTGTTCCGGAGTTAGCTGGCGGCGGCGGCGCGGACAAAGCCGCGGAAGAGCTGCTGCGCCCAGGGGAGCGACGCGATCTCCTCCGGATGCCACTGGACGGTGATCAGGAACCGTCGATCGGGGGCTTCCAGGGCCTCGATCACGCCATCGTCCGCGCGGCCGACGATGCGCAAGGTGGGCGCCGCCTCCTTGACCGCCTGATGGTGGAGGCTGTTCACCGTGACCTCGGTCTCGTCGATCAGCTGCGCCAGCCGGGAGTCGGGGTCCAGGCGCACGGCGTGGATCAGGGCGTCGCGGGCCCGGCCGTCCTTGCCGGCGTGTTCGAAAGAGGTCACCTTCTGGAAGCCCAGATCCTGGTACAGGCTGCCGCCCAGGGCCACGTTCAGGAGCTGCTGGCCGCGACAGATCCCCAGCGCGGGAAGGTCGTCCTCGGCCGCCCAGCGGGCCAGCGCGATTTCCACCCGGTCGCGCCGGGGTTCCACCAGGTTCAGCTGTCCGATCGGCTCTTCATGGTAGGCCGCCGGCTCCACGTCCTCGCCGCCGGGGAAGAGGATGCCATCCAGGCGGGCGTAAATAGCGTGCAGGCGATCGGGGTCGTCCAACAGGGGAATCAGGACCGGGGCCGCCCCGGCGGCTTCCAGCGCCCGGACATAGGCCTGGTTGATCCCGTAGCGGGGAGGACGCTCACCGCGCGGAATCTCCAGGGTGGGCACGCCGATCAGGGGGATGCGGTCGGGCTGCGTCAACTGGTAAAGGTGAACCGCTGCAGCCGCACGGCCGGTACCCGGGTGGCGCCGAAGTACTCACTGGCCTGCAGCTTGGTGGTGCTGGACAGGGCCACCGTGCCGGCCAGCGCCTCGAGCATGCTTTCCGTAAAGCGCAGATCCTTCACCGGGCGGGTCAGCTTGCCGTCCTCGATGAGGAAGGTCCCCTCCCGAGTCATGCCGGTGATGATGGACGCCTTAGGTTGCACCACTCGGACATACCAGAAGCGGGTGACCCAGATCCCCCGCTTGATGCCCTCCGCCAGCCGCGATTTGTCCACCGACCCGGGCGCCATGAACAGGTTGGTGGCGTAGGGACCTTCGGTGTTGGGGGCGGGCAGGCCGTGGCCGGTCGACTGCCGGTGCTCCCGGGCGGCGGTCTGCTGGTCGTAGACGACGCCGACCGCGACCCCATCGCGGATCAGGTCGACCCGCTGCTTGGGCACCCCCTCGAAGTCGAAGGGTGCCGGGATCCCGTTGGGATCGATGCCGTCATCCCAGATGGTGACCTTCTCCCCGGTGATCCGCTCGTTCAGCCGCATGAAGCTCCGCTCCTCCTGCAGCGCCAGCGCGGAGAAGCCGACGTAGCTCATGAACTCGAGCAGCTCGCCCACCGCGTACTCCTCCAGCACGACCTCGTACACCCCGGGCTCCACCGGCTCCGCCTGCTGGTTGCGTTGGGCCTTGTCGATCACTTCCTCGGCCAGCTCCTCGCCATCGAGACTGGCGACATCCAGGGCCGACCGATCGGCGTACCCGGACCCGGTATCCCCCATCACGACCGTGTTCACCGCCGCCTGGGTGCCGCGATGGTGGTGGAAAACGCCCTTGGAGTTGGCGATGGCGACCTGCCCGCCGGAGGTGCTGAAGGCGCCAAAGGCCTTTAACCCCTGGCCGGCCGCTCCCCGGCAGATGGCCCCCACGAAGTCGGCCCGCTCCTCCGGGGTGGCGTTCGCCGTCCGGTCAAACCAGGCGTTGACCGTGGCCGCTTTGGCCGGACCGGGCAGGGGAACCACCTCCCCCGCCGTCTGCAGGTCGGCGATTTCGATGGCCCGCGCCAGCACGCCGCGGGCGGCCTCGGCGCTGAGCTGGTTGAGCGAGGCCACTCCCGTCTTGCCGTCTTTCACCACCCGCACCCGCACCGTGGCATTGCGCTCGGCGACGTTCTGGTGAATCCCGTTGTTGGCAAACCGGGTGAGCGCGCCGTCCTGCTCGGTGACCAGCACCTCCGTCTCGGCGGCGGGGGAGCGCTCGATGATGTCCTCCATGAACGCCCGCAGGGTGGTGGCCTGCGTCAGGCCAGGCGATTCGACGGCCTTCATTTCAAGATGCCCACCCGCACGTTCTGGAACCGGGCCGGGGCCGCCCCGTGGGCCACGTGGGCCAGCTGGGGCGGCTGTCCCTTGCCGCAGTTGGTCAGTCCCCACAGCCGCCACTCGGCGGGCCCTCCGATGGCATCGCAGGAGTTCCAGAACTCGGGGGTGCTGCCGGCGTAGGTGGCGTTCTTCAGCATCCGGCCGCGCTTGCCGTTGACGATCTCGTAGGCGAGCTGGGTGCCGAACTGGAAGTTCAGGCGCTTGTCGTCGATGCTCCAGCTCCGATTAGTCTCCATGTACACGCCGTCCTTGGTCTCGGCGATCATCTCCTGAAGCGAGGACGTCCCCGGCTCCAGGTTCACGTTGGTCATGCGGATCAACGGGATCCGGTTCCATCCGTCGGCACGCATGGTCCCGTTGCTCGCCTGGCCGAGCACGCTGGCCGTCTCCCGGGAGGTGAGGTAGCCAACGAAGAGGCCGCCCCGAATGAGGTAGGTCCGCTGGGCGGGCACCCCCTCGTCGTCCCAGCCGAAGGTGCCCAGGCCGGCCGGGCTCAGCGCGTCGGCGGTGATCGTCACCTCGCGCGAGCCGTACCGGAGGGTGTTCAACTTGTCGGGTGTCATGAAGCTGGTGCCGGCGTAGGCCGCTTCCATGCCGAAGACCCGATCCAGCTCGGTGGGATGGCCGCACGACTCGTGGATCTGGAGGGCCACCTGGCTGGCGTCCAGGATGACGGTCTTGATTCCGCTCGGACACTGGGGGGCGGTGAGCAGGGCGACCGCCTCCTCGGCGATCCGGCCGCCGTGGGCGTCCAGCCGCATGGCCTCGATGTACTCATAGCCGGCGGCGCCTTGCTGGCGGCCGAACGAGTTCGGATACGACCGGCTCTGGAAGTCCGCCTCGTTGGTGGCGGTGGCCTCGATCCCGGCTCCACTTTCGACAAACTCCTGTTCCACGAACGCGCCTTCGGTGGAGGCAAAGACTTTGCGGTCCTTCATGAACTCCATCGATCCCTCCCGCACCGTGACCCCAGCCACGGCTCCCATGGCGGCATCGGCGCGCAGGAGCAGGTCGACCTTCTCGCCCAGCGGGACCGCGAACGGGTCGCGTACCACCGGGGTGCGGTAATTCCCTTTCGAGGTCACCGGCGGCCCCAGGACCACCTTCGCGGTCTGGACCCGGGCACTGGCGCGGGCGATCCGGATCGCCCGGCGCACGACCTCCTCCACTTCCTGGGTCTGGAGCCGCGCGCTCCCGGCAAATCCCCAAGCGCCGTCCACCAGGACCCGGACGCCGAATCCCTCGCTGGTGTCATCGGAGACGCTCGCCAGCCGGCCGTTCTTGACGGTCAGATCCTGCTGGACCCGGTGGCTCAGCCGAACGTCGGCGTAGGAGGCACCCTGGACTTGCGCCGCGTCCAGCGCGGCCATGCTCAGATCTCTCATGAACAGAAGAATGCCGGCCTCGGGCCGGCGAAAGCTAAGTATAGAGAGTGGCCGGCGGTCGACACCCGGTCAGGGCACCCAGTGGCGGTGATGGGCGCGGGCCCAGCCGGCATCGACGTACCCATGAAAGACACTGCCCAGGGCCTGGTTGGTGCGTGGGTTGAGCGCGGCCATGATGATGTGTCCGATCACCAGCGGGATGACCGCGATGGTGAGGAGATCGTGCCCCTGGGTAGAGACGTCGCCCAGCCAGATAGGAAAGGCCTCGGCCTTCCACATGAATATGCCGGTTACCACGAAGCCGACGGCGGCGGCGGTGACCAGGATGCTGTTCAATTTCTGCCCGGCGTTGAAGCGGCCCTGGGGCGGCAGCGCCAACCGCCGGAATGGCCAGGGCGCCCGCCGCAGCCATTGCCAGTCCCGCCGATCCCAGCGGTCAATTTCGCGCGCGTCGCGGCGCAGGCTGCGGCGGTTGCCGGCCAGCCAGACCGCGGCCGGCAGGGCCACCAGCGCCACCGCCGACGCCAGGTGGACGGCCCGGATCAGATCCCGGTGGGTGAGCAGGACC
>DASQAY010000319.1:0-1848 GCA_035635515.1 Candidatus Eiseniibacteriota bacterium
CGCCGCCACCCAGAGGACAACGACCATGCCAATCAGTGCTCGCCGAATCCCTTCGCTCGGCTCCCGCGGCCAGGTCTGCATGTCGGCTTCAATGAAAGGTTATATCCGTTGGGGGGCCATGGACTCTGGGACACCTGTCCCGGAAGCGGCCGCCCGGTCCCGCCTACGTGCCCAGCAGAAGTTCCACCAGGTCTCCCTCGGCGTACAGCTGGCGGACGGCCTCGGCCAGGGGTCCAAACAGCGGGATGGGAAGGCCGATATCCGCCACCAGGAGCCGGCCGGTGGCGGAACTGGCCGCCAGAGCCGGCTTGGGCAAACCGAGAGTCACCGTCCAATCGGCCTGGATGCAGGTGTCCCCGCCGGCTCCGCTGTCGGCGTCGAGTCCGGATGGGAGGTCGACCGACAGCACCGGGATGGTGGCCTGATTGATGGCGTGGATCAGGGCGGCGACCTCCGCCCGCAGGGGCAACTGGATCCCGGTGCCGAGCAGACCATCCAGCAGCAGGTCGCCCTCCGGCAGTGGTGTGTGGGAGGCGTCCTGGACAGCGATGCCGAGACGCTCGACCGTCTGACGGTGACGGGCGGCCAGGGGACTGAGCCGCTGGTTGGCGCGCATCCAGACCTGCACCTCAGCGTCCCGCTGGAAGAGGAAGCGCGCCGCCGCCAGGGCGTCGCCGCCGTTATTCCCTCCCCCGGCCGCCACCACGATTCGTTTGCCCTGCACCCCGTCGAGCACCGCGACCGCGGTGCGAGCGACCTGGAAGCCGGCGATCTCCATGAGCTGGGTGGTGTCGATCGCGTACGCATTCCCGGCGGCGGCGTCGAGCGCGCGCATGGCCTCGGAGGGGAGGCTCGGCACCTGCCCCATCGGGACACCGGGGAGGTTCACGTCACGATGATCGGGTCGCCGGGGCTGGCATGCAGGCGAGCGGCGGCCGATCCCTCTCGGATGGCGACCTCGACGCGGGAGGCGCTCCCCGCGATCACCACCAGTTCGCCGGCGGATGCGTCCCCATAGGTCCGCACCCCACGGACCGCCACGCCGTTGACGGCATGGATGCGGCCCACGCTGCTGGCTGGAAGGTTGGTGATGATGTTGCCGAACCGGTCGCAGTGGAGGATGTGGGCTCGCCAGCCTTCTCCCACCCGAGCCGCCCAGGCTTCATCCAGCTTGCTGGGCGTCTGGAGCGGTGCGCCCAACCGTTCCAGCGGGGTGCCTCCGGCCAGTTGCGCCGCGGCCGGAGCAAAGACGTCGCGGCCATGGAAGGTGGCGCTGGCCGAGGTGGGGACGGGGAGTGCCACCGCGTGGGCCACAATCCGCTCCAGCACGAACGTGAAGAGCCCGTTATCCGGACCGACGAAGAAGTGTTCACCGCCGGCCATGGCGATGGCGGGCCGGGTACTGCCCACGCCGGGATCGACGATCGCCAGGTGGACCGTGCCGGCCGGAAACATGCTCCAGGTGCTATCCAGCAGGAAGGCTCCCTGGAGGACGGCAAACGGGTGGACGTCGTGCGTGATGTCGACCAGGTTGGCCCGCGGGTTTTGCCGCAGGATCACGCCCTTCATCGCGCCGACGTAGGCGTCGTGGGTGCCGAAGTCACTGAGCAGGGTAACGATGCCGCTCGGCTTGACGCCCGCCATGGAGCCGAGCATAGCGCCCGCCCCAAAACGGAAGAGCCGCCCCGAAGGGCGGCTCTCTGATGGACGATCGCGGCCGGTTTAGTAGTCCGGCATCTGTGGCGCCTGGCTTTCCTTCCTCTTCTCCGGAATATCGGAAACCAGCGCCTCGGTGGTCAGCAGCATGGCGGCGATGCTGGCCGCGTTCTGCAGCGCTGACCGGGTGAC
>DASQAY010000320.1:0-12726 GCA_035635515.1 Candidatus Eiseniibacteriota bacterium
CGCGTGGTTCAGGAACGCGAGGGCATCGTGAGCTATGTGCCGCTGTCGGCCCGCTGGCCATACGAGGTACACGTTGCTCCCACCCGCCACATTGGCGCCCTGCCCGACGCCTCGCCTGCCGCTCGCCGGGCGCTCGGTCGCTCCCTGCAGGCAATCGCGGCCGCATATGACCGGTTGTTCGACGCGCCGATGCCCTACATGATGGCGCTGCACCAGAGCCCGACGGATGGGCGCGACCACCCCGAGGCGCACCTGCACGTCGAGTTTTATCCCATCCTGCGGGACGCCGGCAAGCAGAAGTACCTGGCTGGCTCCGAGTCGGCGGCCGGCGTCTTTGTCAACGACACGCTTCCAGAAAACACCGCCGCGACACTGCGAACCAAGTTGTAACAGGCGGCCGCGGCGGGCTGGCGAATCGCTGGCGTTCTGACTTGCGTGGGGCCACGAATCGCGCTGGCGGTGTTTGCGTTGTTCAATAGCGTGTTCTGGGGGTTCCTGGCTGGCTGCTGGCGCTGGCGCCCGGAGCTGGTTGAACGCCTCGCCATCAAGCTCGGCACGCGTCGGGGCCATGAGCGCTATCTGAAGAGTGCACCCGCCTGGGGCCGGCTGGCCGCCGTCCTTACCGGCTTCTGGATCACCGCCGCGGCACTCTACCTGGTCGGCGACCGGACCAAGAGTCCGTTTGCGGTGATCGTGCTATTTACCATCGCCGCCTGCTTCCTGATCATGGCCATCGTCGCCGGAGGCATTCTGGTTCGCACGGTCGGCTTCGGCGACGGCTCAGCGACGGATTCTGGCCAGCAACCCGTCTAGCTCTTGCGCCGTCTCCGCCAAGGCAGAGGCTGATTCCTGGAGCGCGCGAGCCTCGTCGGGTGGAAACTCGCCGGCCAGCAGGCGGAGCCGGTTGGATGCACCCATGACGGTGTTCTTCAGGCGGCGGAGCTGTTCGACCGTCTCCGCGTCGCTCACTGGGTGAGCTCCACCGCGAGTCTGGCCGCCAGCGATGCGTTGCGTCCAAGGAGCGCCAGGTTGGCGTCGATCACCGCAGGGCCAAGCCGGTCGCGCAGGACGGCCAGCTGGGTGGGGGTAACCTTCCAGCCCGAGGCGGCGTCGGACTCGAGCGTAGCCAGCGCCGCTGCCAGCTCGTCCTCGGGAAGAGCCAGCTCTTCGGGCAGTGGTTGGCTGATCAGGACACCCGTGCCGCCGAACGACCAGTGGTCGCGCACGATGGCGGCCAGGTCATGCACCGTTTCGGCGCGAGCCGTGACTGGAAGGTCGGTGAGGGAACGGTAGAACCCGGCTAGCCGGTCCGATCGCCAGCCGATCACCGGGACTCCAAGCGTCTCCAGTCGCTCCAGAGTGCGCCGCACGTCCAGGACCGACTTTGGCCCGGCACAGACCACCCCCACGCGCCGCCGCGAGAGTTCGAGGAGGTCGGCTGAGACGTCTTCGACTTCGCCCGGATGCACACCGCCGATGCCCCCCGTGCTCATCACCGTGATGCCGGCTCGTGCGCAGGCCATCAAGGTCCCGGCGACGGTGACGCCCCCATAGCCGGGGCTGAGCAGGGTTGCGGCCAGGTTCCAGGGCGAGACCTTGGCGGCCCCATCGTGGCGAATCAACCCGTCGGTCTGTCCGGGCGTCAGCCCAACCCACAGCCGACCCTCGTGGACGGCCACCACCGCCGGCACCGCGCCGTGCTCCTGGCATGCCTGTCGCTGGCGCCGGAGCGCCTCGCGCCCGGCATCGGGGGGCAGTCCATGGGTAAAGACGGCCGACTCCAGGGCCACGACCGGGCGCCCCGCTCGCAGTGCCTCGGCAACCTCGGGTGCGACCTCGAGCTGACTCACACGTAAGGCTTGACTATAGTCATGGGCGTTGCGGGCGTAGCCGAACTGGTACAGGCGCATGGCCTAGGACCATGTGGGGTAACCCGTGGAGGTTCGAGTCCTCTCGCCCGCACTCCCGAGCTTGCCCAATTGCAGATCGGCGTCCGTATCGGTGGTCCTTCGATAATGGAGACCACTCGCAGCAGTCCACCACGAGGAGAGCCGGAATGAAATTGCTTGGTCTGCAGATCCCTAACTTCACCTTTCCCGGAGTGCCGAACGATCGCCTCTTCGAGCGCGTGGTGACTCTCGCCACCACGGCGGAAAAGGCCGGGTTCGACTCCGTCTTCGTGATGGACCATCTCTATCAAATCCAGGGCGTTGGGCCGCGCACCGACCCGATGCTGGAAGGCTACACGGCCCTGGCCGGGATCGCGGCGCGCACGACGAGAGTGCGGCTCGGCACCCTGGTGACCGGAGTGACCTATCGCAACCCCGCCTTCCTGGCCAAGGTGGTGACGACCCTCGACGTGGTGTCGGCGGGTCGCGCCATCCTTGGGATCGGCGCCGCCTGGAACGAGGACGAGCACCGAGGGTACGGGTATGAGTTTCCGCCCGTCCGCGAACGGCTCGATCGGCTGGAAGAGGCGCTCCAGATTTGTCGGGCCCTGTTCACCCAGGACGCGCCCAGCTTCGAAGGTCGGTACTACCGGATCCACGAAGGGCTGAATTTCCCACGCCCCATCCAGCCGGGCGGCCCGCCGATCATGATCGGCGGTGGCGGCGAGCGGCGGACGTTGAAGCTGGTGGCGCAGTACGCGGACATGTGTAACTTCTTCGGCGATCCGCAGACGGTCCGCCACAAGGTCGATGTCCTGGAGCAGCATTGCCAGGCGGTTGGCCGCGACCCCAACACCATCGTCAAGACGCGGCTCGGGTCGCTGATCATTCGCGACACGGAGGCCGAAGCCCAGCGGGCGCTGCAAAAGCGCTTGGAGGTGCCGGGGGTCAACCCCGAATGGGTGCGAATGGGTTACCTGGTCGGCACTCCGGACCGGGTGGCCGCGGAGGCCCAGAAGCTTCTCGATGCGGGGTTGGATGGGCTGATCTTCAGCATGCCCCACGCAGAGGATCTGCATGCCATTGAGCTGGCCGGCGCGACGTTCTCCAAGTTCCTGGCGGTGACTGCCCCCCGCTGACCAGGTTGCCGGTGGGGGGATGTTAGCGTTATAGCCAGCATGGCGGTCAAAGTCGAAACAGAAAAGAAGCCTGGCTCCCAGGTGATCGTCAGCGTGGAGGTGCCAGCCGACCAGGTGGGGAGCTCCATTGAGCGCGCCTACCAGCGGCTCGCGTCCCGGGTCCAGATTCCAGGCTTCCGGCCGGGGAAAGCGCCCCGCCCGATGGTCGAGCGCGAGATCGGCTGGCCCGCCCTCCGGCGGGAGGCCATCGACCTGCTGCTGCCGGAGGCCTACAACGCGGCCCTGGACGAGGTGGGCCTGGACCCGATCGACCTGCCCTCGGTGGAGGTCCAGCAGTTCGATCGCGGCCAGCCATTCAAGTTCACGGCCACGGTTAGCGTCCAGCCCGAGGTCACGCTGGGGGATTACCGCGATATCCGCGTCGCCCGCCCCAGGACCGACATCGGCGAGGACGACGTCGACCAGGCCCTGGAGCGCCTCCGGCTGCGCTTTGCCGAGTTGCACGACGTGGACCGGCCGGTGCAGCAGGGTGACTTCCTGGTGGTCGACACCCACATCATGAAGTCGGGCGCCATTTTGATCGGGGAAAGCCAGACCAGTGCTCAGCTGGAGGTCGACCGGGAGCGGCTGGTGCCCGGGCTCGCCGAAGGCCTGATCGGCCAGCGGCTGAATGAGACCCGCGATATCCGGGTCAGCCTGCCGGAGGACTATCCGCGCCCAGCCCTGGCCGGGCAGGACGTCGTCTTCCGGGTCACCCTGAAGTCCAGCAAGGAGCGCCGGCTGCCGGCCCTCGACGACGACTTTGCCAAACAGGTCGGTCGGGGCCAGACCCTGGCGGAGCTGCGCCAGGAAGTCCAGGACGACCTGCAGGAAGCCGCCGCTCACTCCGACCAGCAGCGGTTCGAGAACGAGGTGTTGAAGGCGCTGGCGGACCGGGTCCAGGTCGAGGTGCCCGACGCCATGGTCGATCGCGAGGTCACCCGGCAACTGCGCGACCTGGAGCTCAGGCTGCAGACGCAGGGCATCCGCCTCGACCGATACCTGGAGTACACCAACACCAGCCTGGACGTGCTGCGGGCCGAGCGCCGGCCCCAGGCTGACCAGAAGGTCCGTCTCGAACTGGCCCTGGAGACCCTGGCCGAGCGGGAGGGGATCACCGTGTCGGATGGGGAGATCCAGGAGGCGGTCCACAAGGCCGTCCAGGAAGATCCCCATCCGGAGCACCAGCGGGAGGACTTTCAGACCGCGGACCCGGTAAAGGCCTACTTTGGACACCAGTTGCTGATGCAGAAGACCGTTGACTATCTCAGTTCCATTGCCTCGCAGGAACCTTCCGATACAATGGAATCGCCCGCCGCACCCGTCTCCGACACCGCGGCGAGCCGGTCCAAGCGCGAGGGGAAGCGAAAGGCTGACCGACCTGGAAAAACGTGAGTACCAGGGGGACTGGTTCGTAAGGTAAGCGGCATATAATGGCCAACAAGCAGGAGACTTCGATGAACATCGATCGCCGGCCCCGGCGTCCGGAAGCTCTCATCCCGATGGTCATCGAGACCACCAACCGGGGTGAGCGCGCCTTCGACATTTACTCCCGCCTGCTGAAAGACCGGATCATCTTCATTGGCACCCCCATCGACGACCAGGTGGCCAATGTGGTCATGGCCCAGCTGCTGTTCCTGGACAGCGAGGATCCGGACAAGGACATCAGCCTCTACATCAACAGCCCGGGTGGCATGGTCACCGCCGGGCTGGCCATCTACGACACCATGCAGTACGTCAAGCCCCGCATCGTGACGGTGTGCATGGGCCTGGCCGCCAGCATGGCGACCGTCCTGCTCGCCGGCGGCAGCAAGGGGATGCGGTTCTCGCTTCCCAACACCCGGATCCTGATCCATCAGCCGTCGGGCGGCTTCCAGGGGCAGGCCACCGACATCCAGATCCAGGCCAAGGAGATCCTGCGTCTTCGGCAGACACTCAACGACATCCTGGCCAAGCACACCGGGCAGCCGGTGGAGAAGATCGAACGGGACACCGAGCGCGACTTCTTCATGAGCGCGGCCGAGGCGAAGGACTACGGCATCGTGGACGACATCATCAGCAGCCAGGTCAAAGACGGCCCGGGCACCAGCAAGGATGGCAAGCTGGAGATCGCGGCCGGCGTCGGCATCCGGCCCAACGTCCAGCCCGAGCCAGAGCGAGAAGGACCCAAGACCTCGCGATGAACGAGCGCGAGGATCGCCGCCGCCATACCCGCTGTTCGTTCTGCGGAAAGGACCAATCGCAGGTCCGCAAGCTGGTGGCCGGTCCCGGAGTCTACATCTGCGATCAGTGCATCGACCTCTGCCAGGAAGTGCTGGAAGAGGACACCAAGACCTCCTCCACGAAGCGGACCAAGGGCGGGCTGATCCCCAACCCCAAGACCATCTGCTCGGCCCTTGACCAGTACGTGGTCGGCCAGGATCACGCCAAGCGGGTGCTCTCGGTCGCCGTCTACAACCACTACAAGCGGATCGCCCACAGCAAGATGGCGGGCGACGTGGAGCTGCAGAAGTCGAATGTGCTGCTCGTGGGGCCGACCGGGTGTGGCAAGACCCTGCTTGCGCAGACACTGGCCAAGATCATCGACGTTCCCTTCTCCATCGCCGACGCCACCTCGCTGACCGAGGCCGGCTACGTGGGCGAGGACGTGGAGAACATCCTGCTCCGGCTGATCCAGGCGGCCGACTTCGATATCGCCCGGGCGGAGCGGGGCATCATCTACATCGACGAGATCGATAAGATCGCGCGCAAGTCCGACAACCCCAGCATCACCCGCGACGTCTCGGGTGAGGGCGTGCAGCAGGCCCTGCTGAAGATCCTGGAGGGCACCGTGGCCAACGTGCCGCCCCAGGGTGGCCGCAAGCATCCCCACCAGGACTTCATCCAGATCAACACCACCAACATCCTGTTTATCGTCGGCGGCGCCTTCGACGGCCTGGAGCGGATCATCGAGCACCGGATCGGGCACAAGCAGATCGGGTTCAACTCGACGGTGATCGGCCAGCGCAACAAGGAGACGAGCAAGATCCTGAAGGAGCTGCAGCCGCAGGACCTCCTCAAGTACGGGCTCATTCCCGAGTTCGTGGGCCGGCTTCCCATCGGGGTCACCCTGGACTACCTGGACGAGTCCGACATCATCCGGATCCTGACCGAGCCCAAGAATGCGTTCGTGAAGCAATACCAGAAATTCTTTGCGCTGGACGACGTGCAGCTGGTGTTCGAGCCGGCCGCCCTGATTGCCATCGCCCGCAAGGCCCTGCAGCGGGGCACCGGCGCCCGCGGGCTCAAGAGCATCATCGAGGACATCCTCCTGAACTCCATGTTTGAGGTCCCGTCACGCCCGGAGGTCAAGCGATGTGTCATCACGGAAAAATCCGTTCTGTTCAACTCGGAGCCCGAGATGTTCGTCGAGGAAGATCTCGAGGAGATTGCCCCCGAACAGACGGCTTAGGGCCCACCAGCTTGTGAGCCCTGCCTCCTAGTGGCCGTCGGCCCAAGTCCAGAGGCAATCGAACTCCCGCTCGTCCCCCTCAAGAACCTGGTCGTCTTTCCGCATATGATCGTGCCCCTGTATGTCGGGCGCGAAAAGTCCGTGCGGGCGCTGGAGGACGCCATGCTGAACCAGCGGAAGGTCTTCCTGTGCGCCCAGCGCCAGGTCGACTGCCAGGACCCCAAAGAGGCTGACCTGTTCCGGGTAGGCGTGCTGGGCAATGTGCTGCAGATGTCTCGGCTCCCCGACCAGACCGTGAAGGTGCTGGTGGAAGGCTCGAGCCGGGGCGTGATCGAGCGTGTGCTGCAGGAGGAGCCCCACCTGCGCGCCGACGTGGTGCGGCTGGACGATCCCCCCGAGCCGCCGGCCCAGGTGGGCGCCCAGGTCCGCGGGGTGCTGGACCAGTTTGACCGGTATGCCGAGCTGTCTCGGAAGATTCCGACCGAAGCCACGCTGACCGTGCGGGGGATTGAGGATCCCGGGCGGTTGGCGGACCTGGTGGCCTCCCAGCTGCCCATCAACCTGCGCGACAAACAGGACGTGCTGGAGACGCTGGCGGTCGACGCCCGCCTGGACCGGCTGGCGGCCATCCTGGAAAAGGAGATCGAGCTTCTGGAGGTGGATCGCACCATCCGTCAGCGGGTGCGTCAGCAGATGGACAGCCGGCAGAAGGAGTTTTACCTCAAGGAGCAACTGCGCGTCATCCAGGAGGAGCTGGGCGAGGACGAGGGCGACTCGGAGGTGGACCAGCTGCGGGACCAGGTGAAGGCGCTGGGGCTCACGGACGCGATCCAGGACCGCCTCCTGAAAGATGTCGATCGCCTCGACCGGTTGCCCGCGACTTCGCCCGAAGTCGGCGTCCTGCGCAGCTATTTCGACCTGGTGCTCTCCCTCCCCTGGCATGCTCGGACCGAGGACACCACCGAGATCCCCCGGGCCGAGCGGGTGCTGGACGAGGACCACTACGGCCTGGACAAGGTCAAGGACCGCATCATCGAGTTCCTCGCCGTGCGGCAGCTGACCAAGTCCCCCAAAGGCCCCATCCTCTGCTTCGTCGGGCCGCCCGGCGTGGGCAAAACGAGTCTCGGCAAATCTATCGCCCGCGCCCTCGGCCGCAAGTTCGTCCGCATCTCCCTGGGCGGCATCGGCGACGAGGCCGAGATCCGGGGTCATCGCCGCACCTACGTGGGCTCCATGCCCGGCCGGATCATCAAATGCATGCGCGAAGCCGGCACCCGCAACCCCGTCTTCCTGCTGGACGAGGTGGACAAGCTGTCATCCGATTTCCGGGGCGATCCGGCGGCCGCCCTGCTGGAGGTGCTCGACCCGGAGCAGAACCGGGCGTTTTCCGACCACTACCTGGAAATCCCGTTCGACCTCTCCGAGGTGCTCTTCCTGACCACGGCCAACGTGCTGTACACGATCCCGCGCGCCCTGCAGGATCGGCTGGAGGTGATCAGCCTCCCGGGCTACACGACCGAGGAGAAGATGATCATCGCCCGCGATTTCCTGGTGCCGAAGCAGCTGCAGGAGCACGGCCTGACCCCAAAGCACATCGAATTCGGCCGCCCGGCGCTGGCGACCATCACCGGCCGCTACACCAGTGAAGCGGGGGTCCGCAACCTGGAGCGTTCCCTGGCCGCGGTCTGCCGCAAGGTCGCCCGGGACGTGGTCAAGGGACGCAGCCGGCGGGTGGTGGTCTCGCCCGCCCGGCTGGAAGACCTGCTGGGTCCGCCCCGCTACAAGCCCGAGGAGGGTCACCACGAACACCTGGTGGGCGTGGCCAAGGGGCTGGCCTGGACCGAGGTGGGCGGCGTGCTCCTGACCATTGAGGTGATCACCATGCCCGGCAAGGGAACCCTCAACCTCACCGGCCAGCTGGGCGAGGTGATGCAGGAGTCCGCCCGGGCGGCGCTCTCCTACGCCCGCTCCAATGCCGAGGCGCTTGGCATCCCGTCCGACTTCCGGGAGAAGTCCGACCTCCACATCCATATCCCCAAGGGTGCCATCCCCAAAGATGGCCCGTCGGCCGGCATCGCCATGGCGCTGGCCATCGTATCGGCGCTCTCCCAGCGTCCGGTCCGGTCCGACCTGGCGCTGACCGGGGAGATCACCCTGCGCGGCCGGGTGCTGCCCATCGGCGGGATCAAGGAAAAGGTGCTGGCGGCCCACCGGCTGGGGATCCGGACCATCATCCTGCCCGAAGACAACGAGCCCGACATCGTCGAGATCCCGGCGGCCATCCGCAAGCGCCTGACCTTCAGGTTCGTCTCGACCATGGACGAGGTGCTGGCGGAGGCGCTGCTTCCGGTGCCGGATGCGCCGGTCACAGCGGAGCCGGCCGAAGAGCCGGTGGCGGCGAAAAGCTCCGAATAGAGTAGCTCGACTGCATCGCGTCCGGCCTCCTCTAGACTGGTCCCCACCATGGAGATGGCCAGCCGGTACGATCCCAAGCGCGTCGAGAGCCGCTGGTACCAGACGTGGGATGAGCGCGGCTACTTCAAGCCGCGGCCGGGCCGGACGGGCAAGACCTTTACCGTCTCCATGCCGCCGCCCAACATCACGGGCGAGTTGCACATGGGACACGCCATGTACACCCTGCAGGACCTGGTCATCCGCTGGCACCGGATGCTGGGTGACGAGGCGCTGTGGGTGCCGGGCACCGATCACGCCGCCATCGCCACCCAGAACGTGATCGAAAAACAGCTGGCCCGGGAGGGGACGTCCAAGGAACAGATCGGACGCGACGGGTTTGACCGGCGCGCCCAGCAATGGTACGCGAAGACCGGCGACACCATCCTGCGCCAAATGCGACACCTGGGCTTCTCCGCCGACTGGAGCCGCATCCGGTTCACCATGGACCCGGACTATGTGGCCGCCATCCGGCGGGTCTTCGTCGACCTCTGGAAGGAGGGGCTCATCTACCGGGGGCCGCGGATCGTCAACTGGTGTCCCCGAGATCTGAGCTCGATTTCCGACCTGGAGGTCGAGTACGAGGAGGCCGATGATTTCCTCTACTTCCTGCGCTACCCGATCGAGGGCGGCGGATCGATCTCGGTGGCCACGGCCCGGCCCGAGACCATGGTGGGGGACACCGGCGTCGCGGTTCATCCCGAGGACCCGCGCTACCGCTCGCTGGTGGGCCGGACCGTGGTGCTCCCCATCGTGCACCGGCGGGTCCCAATCGTCGCCGATGCCGCGGTGGAACAGGGCTTCGGGACCGGGGCGGTGAAGGTCACGCCGGGCCACGACGCCACCGACTTCGAGATCGGGGAACGGCAGCACTTGGAGATCCGGAACATCCTGCATCCGGATGGCCGGATGAAGGTCGCGGAGGTGCCGGCCCTCGATGGGCTGCCGCTGACCGAGGCCCGGGCGCGGATCGTGGAGATGCTGCGGGCCGAAGGTGCGCTCGAGAAGATCGATCCCTACCATCACTCGGTCGGGCATTGCGATCGCTGTGGGGCCGTCATCGAGCCGCTGGTCTCCGACCAGTGGTGGGTCAAGATGAAGCCGCTGGCCGGCCCCGCCATTGCGGTGGCGGAGAGTGGCGAGATCGGCTTCCATCCCGACCGCTGGAGAGAGCAATACCTCCGCTGGATGCGCAACATCCGCGACTGGAACATTTCTCGCCAGATCTGGCTCGGACACCGGATTCCGGTGTGGACCTGCGCCAATGGACACCAGCTCGCCTACCTCACCGATCCGACGGCATGCAGCCAGTGCGGGGATGGCCAGCTCACGCAGGACCCCGACGTGCTCGATACCTGGTTTTCATCAGCCCTGTGGCCGTTCGTGACCCTGGGCTGGCCCCAAGACACCGACGACCTGCGCCGCTACTACCCGACCCAGGTGCTCGACACCGGTCGGGACATCCTCTACCTGTGGGTGGCGCGGATGATCTTCATGAGCCTGCACTTCACCAGCAAGATCCCCTTCTCCGAGGTCCTGATCCACGGCAACGTGCTGGACGGCGAGGGCCGGCGGATGAGCAAGTCCCTGGGCAACGGGGTCGATCCGCTGGTGATGATCGACCGCTACGGGGCCGACGCCACGCGGGCCTGGTGCGTCTACAACGGGACGACCGGCCAGGATATCCGGTTCTTCGAAGACAAGATCAAGGGATACCAGTTCTTCGCCAACAAGCTCTGGAACGCGGCCCGACTCGTGCTCTCAAAGATTCCCCCTGCGCCGCTGCCCGCCCCGGAGGTCGCCCGGCTGGAGCCGGCGGACCGATGGATCCTGGGCCGGCTGTCCCAGCTCACGGCGCAGGTGACGCGCTCGTTTGAGCAGTTCGAATTCGGCCCCGCCGTACAGGGGATCTATGACTTCATCTGGCACGAGTTCGCCGACGACTACCTGGAATTGATCAAGGCCCGGTCCGACGCCATGGCGCTGTCGGTGGCGGTGCGGGTGCTGGAGCAGACGCTCAGGCTGCTGCACCCCATCATGCCGTTCATTACTGAAGAGCTCTGGCAGCGGCTGCCGCATCAGGGAGAGACCATCATGTACGCGCCCTGGCCGGAACCCGAGCCCTCGCTCGAGGACGAGGGGGTGCTGGCGGAGATGGCGCACCTCCTCGACGTGGTGCAGAAAATCCGCAGCACGCGGCAGGAGTCCGCCGCCGGCGTCGGCCGCGCCCGGGCCAGCCTGATCTCGACGCATCCCCTGCTGGGCCAGCCGGTCGGTCAACACTACGTCGCGACCCTGGCGGGGCTCGACCTGGATGGCGCCGGGACCCTCAAGGCGGATCGGAAAATCGTGGTGGGCGAAACCCAGGTGGCGATCGAACTGCCGCAGGCAACCGGGCCGCAGGAGCGAGCGCGGCTCACGCGCGAGCTCGAGCAAAAGGAACGCGAGATCGAAGGGCTCCGCCAGAAGCTGCAAAACCCCGGCTTCGCCAGCAAGGCGCCGAAGGACGTCATCGAGAAAGAACGGGCCCGCCTAGCCCGGGCGGAAGCGGCCGCCGAGCGGCTCCGCCGACTCCTGGATGAGTTAAGGTAAATGGAAATCGTGCCTGCAAGGAGGCCTCGGTGCCCGACCTGAGATCCATTCGTCCGTTTCTGGTCATCGGTGGCATCTACGTCGTGGTGTTCTGGCTGGCGCTGTCGTACTGGGCATTTCGCGACGCCCGCGAGCGCTCGCCCAACCTCGTGTTTCACATCTTCGCCACCGGCATCTCGCTGATGCTGCCCATCTTCGGATTGTTCATCTACATGATCGTTCGGCCGCCGCTGACGATGGCCGAGCGGCGCGCGCTGGAGCTGGAGACGCAGGCGTTGTCCGAGCCAGGCGGTCCGATCCGGGAGCTGCGCCCATGTCCCAGCTGCGGCGAGCCAATCGATTCCCAGTACGTGCTGTGCCCGCATTGCAAGACGCAGTTCAGCAAGCTGTGCCCGCGCTGCAACAAGCAGCTCAAGCTGGGCTGGAGTGTGTGCCCGTACTGCGCGGAAGAGGTGGGCCTCGACACGGGACGGCGAAAGGAGACCGTGCAGGTCTCAACTCTCCGTAGCAGCGGCGGGTAGCACCCAGCCCCCGCTCCTACACGCGGTGGGCTGAGTCATGCACCTGGCGTACCAGGCGCTCTTCCCCTTCGCTGTCCTGGTAGGCGCCGCCGGCCTGTCCTCGCTGCCCGATCTGCGGCAGCGGGTGGGGGCGATTGCGCCGGCGGCGACCGGGATCGCCGCGCTCTCCGCCCTGGTGCTGCTCCTGGAGCTAAAGCCCAGCGAGCGGGTGGACCTGGTCTACTTGCGGGCTTTCCCCGGCGCCGATCTTGCCCTGCGTCTTGACGGGCTGTCGCTGGCCTTCGCGGCCGTCCTGCTGGCCTCAGCCACCGGGCTGATGCTGGCCCGGCTCCGGGCCACTGGTGACCGCCGGAATCCCTGGCGCCGCTGGTTGCTGACCGCCGCCGCGGCCCTGGGGGTCGTGATGGCCGGCAACCTGCTGCTGACCTACATCGCCCTCCAGGTGCTGACCCTCGCCTGGAGCGGTGCAGTCAACGAGACCGCGCCCCGCACTCGAACGCTCCGCCTGGTCCAGCAGGCGGGCGACCTCGCGCTGCTGATCGCGGCCGGGTCGGCCATTCGGTCGGCGGGGACCAGCGCCTTCGCCGGGATGCCAGCCGATGCCATCGGGCCGCTCTACCTGCTGCTGCTCCTGGTGCCGGTGG
>DASQAY010000321.1:0-17985 GCA_035635515.1 Candidatus Eiseniibacteriota bacterium
TCATGGGTCGCTGCGCCAGTTCCACTGCCAGGGCGCCGGCGCCGCACCCGACCTCCAGGACGGGCACCGTCGGAGCCAGAGAGAGTTGGTCGACCCAGCCTGCGGCGGTGGCATGGCGGCGCTGGATGACCGCGCTGAAGACGTCGCCGCTGCTGTAGACGTTGTTCCAGAAGTCGGCGTCGGATTCGAAGAGCCGCTCAACTCGCTGGGCCCATTCCGCAGGCGGCGTGGCCCTCATCGCTAGCCGGGGACCCCGGCGCCCACCGGCGCAGCCGTCTCCACCGCGATCCCGCCCAGTTCATGAAAGCGGCGAACGAGACGGGAGGCAAACACCTGGGCCGGCCGTAGGCGAGCGCGATCGGCCATCCAGAGCACGCCGGCCATCGAGCGGCCCAGGCGATCCGCCAATGCGGGGGAGTGATCCCACAGGCTTCGCAGCAGCCGGTCGACCGGACGGTCGATCGGACCGTCCAGCAGTGACTCTACCGAGACCCCACGCTTTCGCCAAATCCTCACCATGCAACGACCCTCGTCGAAGCACTGACGCCGGAACCCCGCCGCGCTGACGGCATGCAGGTGGTGCGACAGCGCCCGGGATTCGACCACCATCGACAGACCCAAATCCGCCAGCCGCAAGCCAAACTCCAGGTCTTGGCTCCGAGGCAGGCGCTCGTCGAACCCTCCGACCTGCGCCCACATCACCCGACGAACGGAGAAGTTGGCCCCCCAGAGGCGAAAGGCAACATCGCTGGTGGGATTGGCCGGACCCCGGGAGCGCCGGCGGGAGCGTTCGAAGATCAGCGAGGCGCCACCCTGGTCCCAGCCGGCAGCCAGCGGATACTCGCCCTGGACGACGACCGTGGGGTCGCGCTGGTGGACGTCCAGGTGGGCCGCCACCAGGTCGGGGGTGGTGATTTGATCGTCGTCCAGAAAGATCAACACCTCGTGGTCGGCGAGGCGGGCGGCCGCGTTGCGCGCCGCGCCGCTGCCCTGGCCATGGAGCCGCGTCCATTTCAGCTCATAGGCCGGCTGAAGTCCTCGGAGCATATCGATCGTGCCGTCGTTGGAACCGTCGTCGCCAACGATGACCTGCAACCGGTCGACTGCCACGGATTGCCGATCCAAGCTCTCCAGGGTTTCCCGCAAGAGTCGGGCGCGGTTGCGAGTGGGAATGCAGATGGAGGCCCGCAGCGGCGGCTCCAGCGCCGCGTTGGCATGGGAGGAGAGCTGGGCCAGGGGCGCCGGGGAGAGCATCTTTCCCAAGAAAAGCAGGCGGGTTTGCCACCCGACAATGGGTGACTCGGCGGCGGAGCCGGACTTGTCCCGATCCCACCCTGGGACAAACGCCCAGGATGCCACCGGGCCCCACCCCGGTCAATGGCATCCACCGGCTCGCCATCAAATCGTTACCGGACCGTGAGTCGAACCCAACCGCCCGGCTTTGGCACCCATCCGTCATGGAGTGGTCGCCCATTACGGGTTGAGTTACAAGCGAGTTTGCGGTGAACTGACTCTCGGAGGGAATAGGGATGGGACGTTTTGCCTTGATCGCCACGCTGATGCTGACCGTGGCGGCCACCATGTGGCTGATGCCCCCGGGCCAGCTCACGCTGCCCGGCACGAGCAGCAGTGCCTCCCCGGTCGCCCCGCGGGTGTCTGCCAAGGCCGTCCCCCAGGCGATCCGCCCCGCTGCCACACCTGCCAGCGGTCGTTCGGCGGCCGCCACCCCGACTCCGGGCGCGGTGACGACCCCGACCCCCGGGAACCCCACGCCAACGCCAGTGCCGGGCGGGACTCCCACTCCGACTCCGACGCCGGTGCCGACCGGGACTCCCAATCCGACGTCGAATCCGACGCCCACACCGACCCCAACGCCGGCCCCTGCGCCGACCCCAACGCCGGGCCCAACGCCCACACCCAGCGGGGTCTACGTGACGCAGCAATGCACGCTGAGCGCGACGACCGTGGCTCCAGGGCAAACCCTGTCGGCCACCGGTGCCCTCTGGAACAACACGACCACGGCGCTCTCACTGCTGGAGGTCGTCCTGGCTGGCCGGCCGCCAGGCGGGACGAACGCCGGTGGTCCATTCGGCGACTTTGCGCCCGTGTCGGGCACGATTTCGGTGGCGGCCGGGGCCACGTACACCCTGAGGGCCAGTCGGACGTTCACCACCACCGATCCGCCAGGCACGTGGCGATGCTTTTTCACCTACCAGACGGCGGACGGCGTCTACCACGATGGTCTAAATACGACCTTCACCGTGTCGTCGCCGGCGCCAACCCCGACGCCGGCGCCAACGCCCACGCCCACACCGGGCCCGACGCCGGCGCCAACACCCACGCCCACACCGGGCCCGACGCCGCCACCCTCATCAGGCGGCTACCTGGTCGTTAGCAACGGCAACCTGGTGTACAACGGCCGGGTCGTGACGCTGCGCGGGGAGAACTTCAACAACGAGCCGGCGCTGGCGTGCTGCGGCGGGCCAAACATCACCAAGATCAACGTCAACAGTGCCGACTACGCCCAGGCCAGCAGCGTGCTGGGCGAGAACGCCATCCGCTTCGGGATGGACTGGAACTGGTACAACGCCAACCGCACCCAGTTCTACTCGGTGGTCGACCAGCACGTGGCCTGGGCGAAGGCCAATCATCTCTGGATGCTGCCGGTCATCTACGAGGTACCCGGCGCCTCGGCGGGCGGGTACTGCTGCCAGGATCCCTTCTGGAACAGCAGTACCAACCAGCAGACCCTGATCAACTTCTGGATCGACTTCGCCACCCATTACGCGAACGAGCCGACCATCATCGGCTACGACGTGGTCAATGAGCCGGCCCCGCCCTCGCAGTCGGTCTACGACGGCTGGAGCCAGCGTGTCTACAACGCCATCCTGGGCGTCGATACCAACCACCTCGTCAGCTTCGAGGTGAGCTCGGCTGGCTGGAATCTGCCCAACGTCAGCGGCAGTCGCATCCTCTGGCAGGGGCATTGCTACGCCACGGTCGCGACCAACGGCTGCAACTTCCCGGGCAACAACCCGGCCTCGCCGCCACAGCGTCCGTTCCTCGTGGGCGAGGTTGGGTCACAGCCATCGTCGGGCGTGTCGTACGTCCCCGGAAATCTCGCCAACTTCAATCAACAGGGCGTGTCCTGGACCCACTTCGTCATGCACGAGGTCGGGTTCGGCCTCTACCAGACCTGGGGCGCCGGGGACTTCTCGGTCCCCTTCACCGCCATGATCCTGGCGGTGCAAACCGCCACGGCCGGGAGCATCAAGCCCAACTGAGCTGGCACTATTTCCACCAGCCGGGGCGGGTCGATTTTGGCCTGAGGACGCCGTAGACTGTGACCCCGTTCGGGTTGCTTGACAACCCGCCCGATGCCGTGAACGAGCGGCGGGAGGAACAGCACCTGGGTCGAGTCCCCTCTATCGCTGGCTTGCTGGTCGCCATCGCCCTGTTGGTGGTGCTGGCGCCGAGCCCCTCGAGCGTTGCCGGCCGCCAGGCCAGCCCTGGCGCACCGGCACGCGCGTCGGTGACCGCCAACCGGGATGGCGCGGTTCTGGGTCCGACGACGGCGCGTCCGGGTGCGCGTTCGACTTCGGGCCCCTGGCCCCCGACGGTGACCCCACCGTCGGCCGCGGTCAGCCGGCCAACAACCCTAGTGCCGCCGGTCCCACCGCCGCTGCCGTCGCCAGTGGCTGGGTCCTATGTCAGCGTCAGCGGCAGCAACCTCGTCTACGGCGGCCAGGTGGTGACCCTCCGGGGCGAGAACTTCAACAATGAGCCCGCGCTAGCGTGCTGCGGCGGGCCCAACATCGCCCGGATCAACGTCAACGGCGCCGACTATGCTCAGGCCGGCAGCGTGCTCGGAGAGAACGTCATCCGGTTCGGGCTCGACTACGCCTTGTACACGAGCAACCGCACCACCTTCTACGCCGTGGTCGATCAGCATGTCGCCTGGGCGAAGGCCCATCACCTGTGGATGATCCCGGTCATGTATCAGCCCCCCGGCGGCACCAACGGCGGCTACGGTGGCCAGAGCGGGTTCTGGTCCTCCGCCGCCAATCAGCAAGCCCTGATCAATTTCTGGATCGACGTCGCCGGCCACTACCAGAGCGAGCCCACCGTCGTCGGCTGGGACGTGTTCAACGAACCGGCACCGCCATCGGTCGCCGCCTATGACACGTGGGCGCAGCATGTCTACGACGCCATCGCTGGCGCCGATCCAAACCACGTCGTCGTGCTGGAGGTGAGCTCGGCGAACTGGAACCTGCCTTCGGTCAGCGGAACTCGCATCCTGTGGTCGGGGCATTGCTACGCCACTGTGGGCACCGACGGCTGCAACTTCCCGGGTAACAATCGCGCCTCACCGGACAAGCGTCCGTTTTTCGTGGGCGAGGTGGGCTCGCGGCCGTCCCAGGGAACCACCTACGTCCCGGGCAACCTGATCCGCTTCAACCAACTGGGCGTGTCCTGGACGCATTTCGTCATGCACGAGGTCGGCTTCGGTCTCTATCAGACCTGGGGCGCGGGTGACTTCTCCAGCCCCTGGATGGCGATGATCCAGGCGGTGCAGGCCGCGACGGCCGGAAGCACCAAGCCAACGTAACGGCGCTTCAAGGCGAGGCCTGGGCTGGGCTCGTTGTCCACGGACGTGGCGGCATCGGTGGACCTGTCCCGCGAGGCAGGACAACCGGCCCAGTGACTGGCTCGGCGCCCGCGGGTTAGATTCCATTCGATGGCCGCCACATGCCGGCTAAGCCCAATTCTGGCGGCAGTGGCGCTCCTCCTGCTGCCGGCCTCCTTGCCGGTGACCGCCTTCGCGGCGACCGGCGGTTACCAGGTCAACGGCAATCGGATCGTCGATTCCACGGGAGCCCCGTTCATCGTCAAGGGCGCGGACGCCGTGTTTGGCCGATTCGCAGGCGGCGACGTCAACGGGTATGGGCTGCACAACTATCAGAATGCCCAGCGGGATCTCGACAAGCTCCAGAGCCAGGGCGTGAACCTCATTCGGGTCTCGGTCGCCTACGTCGACTACGCGACGGGGCCCCTGGGTTCGATCGAGTACCTGAGCGAGCTGGACCAGGTGGTGTCATGGGTGACCCAGCGGGGGATGGTGATGGAGGTCAGTCAGGGGGAATCCGGTTTTTCGACCGCGGTGGTGGACTTTGTCGCCATGCTCGCCGGACGGTACGCCGGGAATGCGCTGGTCTGGATCAAGCCCGATAACGAGCCGAACTGTGTCTCCGGCGACCTCACCCACTGCGGCGACTGGTCGTACTGGCAGAGCAGCGAGCAGCAGTTGGTGCAGGCGATCCGTGCCGCCGGAAACACCCAGCCCATCGTGGTCAACTGCATCTGGTGGTCGTTTGTCTGCGACCAGATCGCCAGCTACCCGCTGGGCGACCCGAACCTCGTCTACGGCGCCCACCGATATGGCAACGGAAACGTCACCTTCGATGCCGCCCAGGCGGCCAGCTGTGACGCGCTATGGGCCAACCTCGCCTCCTCGTACGCCGTAATCGTCGAGGAAGTCGGCCTCTATAACGGGACGACCAGCCCGTCCAGCTGGGGCGCGGGGTTTCTGGACTACGCCACCACCTGGGTGCGGACCCGCAAGGGGAGCGGCGTGATCGGCTTCACCGATAGCTGGTCAGACGGGAACTCCATGACCAACTACACCGATGGCTCCTGGAATGACTGGGGCCAAACCCTCATCACCCACTTCTGGTCGGTCAGCTTCCGATAGGGAGTTGTCGGCCGGGCCCCGGCGCTGGCGAAGGGAGGGCTGGGAGCCGGCCCCATCTGGTCGGGGGCCGCAGCGGGCGCCGGTTGCATCGCCCCCAGCAAGCCGAGCATCATGGCAAACTCCTGGGTGACCCCGCCGAAAAACAGGTATTCGGCGGTCATGCCGATCAGGGCGAAGAAGACCACCAGGGCCACGCCCGCGCCGCCCAGGCTCCGCCGCATCGGGTCCGGACTGGCTCGGCTCCTCCAGCCGACCGCCGCGATCGTGACCAGCATGATGGCCAGCAGCGCCAGCCCTAAGACGCCGGCGCGGAACGCCTCGCGCAGGTACTCATTGTCGACGAAGTCCAGCAGGCGGTCCGGCACGGCGCTCGGGATCAGGGTCCCCGTCCCCAGCCAGACATGGTCGGCCAGCGCCGGCAGGAAGAATTCCTCCCAGTGGTTCAAGCGGAACTGGAACGTCTGCGGAATGACGAGCCCCTGGCCGGCCGTCGCCACCCCTTGCTGTGCGCCGCGCGCGTTGACGGCCGGCCAGAACAGCAGCAAGGCCAGCGCCAGGGCCGCCAGCGAGAGGCCGAGCTCGGGCGGCACGCGGCGTCCGTGCCAGAGGACCAACACCGTCAGCAGTGGCATGACCAGCAGCGGAGCCCACGTCAGGCTGGCCACCAGGGCAGCCAGGTTGACGGCCATCACCAGGCTCAGCCAGACTCTCGAGAAGGCGGGGTGGCGGGCGGTTGCCAGGGACAGGGCCAGCGTGTAGTTGAGCGCGCCGAACGCGCCCACCGCACTGTAGTGGCCGAGCGTCGATTCGGGCCGGTAGATGGGATCCCACCCAGGCGGCTTGACCGGCGCCGGATAGTACGCCGCCATGAAGGCCCGCACCCCCGGGAGGTTGGCCAGCTCCGCAATCGCCACCAGGCCGACGATCACGCTGGCCAGCATCGTCAGGTTGAGGACGGTCTCGCGGCCAGGACCGGAGAGCTCGGTCCGCGCGAAGACGAGGTAGATAAGGAAAAACTGGGCCGGCGCCAGCACGTTGCGGAGGGTGCCGAAATCGTGGAGGTCCAGGGAGAAGGACAGGAACAGGACGAGGACCGCGATCACGACGACCCCGATGGCGAAGCTGCCCACGGCGAGGTCCAGGCCGGTGACGGGTCGCCGCGGCCGGCGCGGCAGGTGATACAGGCCGAGGCCGGCCAGGAGCATCAACAGGATGGCTTCGTTGGGTCGCAGCAGCGGGATGATCGTGCCGCGCCCCAGCCCGGTGGTGAGCGGGATCGACAATGCGAACAGGCCGCACCCGATCGCCGGCCGCCACGCGGTCAGGGCCACGAAGGCCAGGCCGGCGAGGCCCGCCATCATCAACAGGAAGAGCGCCAGAACCCCGGCGTCGCTCATGGTCCCGTGTGCACAGCCCTCGTCACGCGGTGGCCGTAATCGGCGCCTCTCCCGGTTCGAGCCTCGCCAACGCCAGCGGATCCAGGCGTTTGATTCGGAGCACGGCGTACAGCCCCCCGGTGACCAGGGCCTCGGAAGCCACCACCGCCACGGCCATCCCCATCTCCCGGTAAGGCGGCACCAGGGCGATCGCCAGGCCGATATTCAACAGGCTGGCCGCCAGCATCACCGCATTGACAGACCGGTCTAGGCCGAGTGCGAGCATCCACTGGACCGCCAGGACATTGGTCACCACCACCAGCGGCGGCAACAGCGCCAGGACTCTGAGGACGGGGACCGCATGCTCGAAGCCAGGCCCCAGCACGAGCCGCACCAGGAGCGGGGCGGTGAGGAAGACGACGGCCGCCATGGCGCAGGCCACGCTGCCCATGAGGAAGAGGCTGGTGCGGGCCAGCCGGGCGGCCTCCTGTCGGGCGAAGGATGCCAGGTGACTGGTGCGCGGAAACACGGCCTGGGTGATCGGACTGAGCAGCGTGGCAAAGTTCTTGCTGATCCGTTCGGCGCCCACGAAGTACCCGACTGAGGCGGCGGGGGCGAACAGCCCCAGGATGAACCCATTCCCGATGGTGTAGAAACTGAGCGCCCCGGTGAGGAGGAAGGTGTCCCGGCCCACGCGCAAGGCCTCCCTCGCCCCCTGAAGATCGGGCATGCGAAAGCCGACTTCCCGATAGGCGATGCCCATCTCGAGCGCCACCGCACCCAGAAACAGGCCTCCCTGGATGGTCAGCACTCGCCAGGTATCGTCGCCGGAGCGGACCAGAAGCAGGATGCCGGCCAGGGCGAGGACGCGGGCCGCGGTCTCGCAAGCGGCGGCCGTGGTCATCCGCTCCTGTCCCTGGTAGTACCAGCTGGCACTGAAGGACCAGGTCAGCGCCCAGAGCATGGCCGGCCAGAGGAGCGCTTGGTGGCGCGCGATCGCCGGCACCACCACGCTGACCGGAATCACGATCAGCATGGCTAGCAGGGCCAGCAGGAGCTTGGCGCCCGTAACCCCCGCGAGCAGACGGGCCAGATGATCCGAGTCGTCTCGGTGGCGAGCCACTTCGCGCGTGGCTGAATAGTTGAAGCCGTAACTCACCAGGAAGATCACGTAGGTGGCGAACGCCTGCATGAAGACCAGGCTTCCCCAGTGGTCGGGACCGAGCCGCCGGGCCAGGAACAACAGGGTCACCAACGGGACCAGCCAGGAGCTGGCCTGGAGCGCATAGAGGCCGAGGGCGTTACGAACCAATTCGTTCTTCAAGAGCCGTGCGGGCCGTGCCCAATCGGGGACCGTCATGGATGCGATCGCACTCGGGCCCCGGCCGCCCGAAGCTGGCGTGACCGCACCATCGATTGCAGCTGTGCCAGGGCCGCCTGTCGCTGTGCCTGAAGTCGTCGCCGGAGGGCCCGGCTCCGCTCGGCCAGGATGTCGCGATCGCGCTGCGCCAGGCGGATGGCCTCCGCCATCGATGCCGCGTCGTTGCGGCAAAGGACCGCCCCTTCGCCAAATCGGGCGCGCAGCCCGGGCAGGTCGGACAGGACGAGCGGACGGCCCAGGCCGACGGTTTCAAAGGCGGCGCGATTCATGATATGCGGATCGGTGCTGAACACGGCGACCACGTCTGCCGTGAGCAGCTCTCCCAGGAACTGGGCATAGGGAACGTAGCCGGTGAAGACGACATTGGCCGGAGCACCGGCGCGCACGGATCGTGGCAGTCGGGACACGTCGCCCGTCAGGCGGACCTCCATCTCAGGGAGGAGGGCGGCGGCGGCCAGCGCGGCCGCCACGGGTTCGTTCCAGTCGAAGCTGCCGGCCACCACGACCCTGGGGACTCGCCTCCCGGGCGGTCCGGCGGCGGCCTCGCTCGGATCGGGCAGATCATCCGGCAGCAGCACCACGGGCGTACCCCAGGCGCGCAGCCGTGCCTCATCTTCCTCGGTCTGAACCAGCACGGCCTGCGCCCGCCGAAAGAGGAACCGATGGAGCGGGCGCGTCCAGCCCCATTTCGGCCAGTGGAGAGCGCCCGTGTGGCAGTCGACCACCAGCCGGCAGGGGTGCAGGGCACTCCACAGCCAGCCCACCACGGGCGCGATCACCGGCGGCGAGATGACGACCAGGACGTCGGGGCGCTCCTGCCGCAACCTGTGCCACATGCGCGCCGCATCCGCGACATACCGCACCGGCAAGAGGCCTCGATACCGGCCGGGCCAGCCGCCGTAAATGTGTCGCGAGTCGCCGCCCAGCGCCGGACCCAGGGCGCGGGTCCGAGGCTGCGTTCGATCCCAGGCCAGCACCAGAGTTCGTGGGTGTCGCCCCACTGCAGGCGTCACCGGCGGCCTTTGGACGGGCGACGCGTCTGCAAGATGGCGGCCGCCACCTCGATCCCCGAGTAGCGCAGCAGCTCGGCGCTGCGGCGGGCATCCTGGACGCGGGTGACGCCGGCGGTCGCCACCACCACCGCCCGCTTGGCGGTGCGCCCGAGCAGGAAGGCAGAGGGGCTACTGTCTGGCGAGGGGACGGCGACCACCACGAAGGTGTCGGGAGAGGCGACCTCCCGCCGCACCTCAAGGACCGTGGCCGCCAGGCTTGCGCCATTCTGGGCGGGCGCCGTGACGGTGGTCAGTCCCCCTGCCGAGGAGGTGGGAAGGGCAGGCCGCTCCGGCGATTGGCCGTCGCTCTGGACCACCACCACGCGCTGCCCGGCCTCGGCCGCCACCGCACCCAGCCCGGCCGCCACCGCGTCGGTCCGGTCGAGGTGGGAGGCCGCCGTCACCAGCACCGTGCGGGTTTCTGGGGCCCTGGCCAGGACGCTGGCGAGGGCCAGCGAGTACGGACTATGGTGAGCGGGCCGGGCGCGGCCGGGACCCCGGTCCAGCAGCGCGACGGGGCTCTGGGTCGCCCGGGCCAGCGTCTCGACGTTGAAGATTCGGTCGTTGAACCGCTCCACGAGGAGGGCAGCCAGGACCCCCAGGAAGATACCGGCGAGCAGGCCCGCCGCCAGGTACCGGAGTCGGCTGGGGCCTTCTGGCCGCGCCGGCGGTAAGGCCGGCTGGCCGACGGTGGCCACACTGGTGAGCCGATCCTGCTGCTCACTCAGGTCCTGCCAGCGCCCGAACACCACCGAATACTGTCCCTGCAACCGGGTCAGCTGGACCTGGTGACCGGCGGCGGCCGGGCTTCCGGCCGCCGAGCGCTGCAGCTGTTGCTGCTCCTCCGCCATGGCAGCCTGCAGCTCCTTGAGCTGCTTCTGCAGGTTGTCGCGCGGCTGCGTGAACAGCCGGACGACCTCCGCTTTGTCCTGATTGATGATCGCCTGGGCGACGGCATTGGCCAGGGCGGCGGCCTGATCGGGGGTGGGCGCCCGGGCGGTGACCAGGAGCGTGCTCGTCCCCCGGTAAGAACTGGCGCTGATCCGTTTGGCCAGGGTCGATTCGGGGGCCGCCAGCTCCTGGGGCGTGCAGGCCACGCCAGCGGAGGCGCAGGCCGCCTCCAGGACCGGGCGGCTTTGGGAGGCGACGATGAAGTCGTGCTGCAGCAGCTCCCCGGCCGCCACGCCTTCGTCAAAACCCGGAGCGGTCCGCGACACATCCAGGTAGATGGCCGCCGATGCCGCATAGACCGGCTTGCTCAGGGACAGGATTCCGGCGGCCAGCAGAAAGGCTCCGACGATCGCCAGCACCAGCAGCCAGCGGTGGAGCAACGCATCACGCAGGCTAAGCGGGGGTCTCTCCTCCACGACTCACGGGCCAGCGACAGCCGGCTCGCGAGGCATCGCCTCTGCGGATCGGAACGGCGGAACCGGGCAGAGCAGCGTTGAGCCTGCGAATAGGCGGCGCATAGGTTGAGCGTACTGAAGCAGTCGTGCCCGGCAAATGGGCGCGACCTTCACGGGCTGGGCGCTAGTCCCGGGACCCGGTCACGGGATGGATCAAGCCCGTGCGAGCCGCCCAGAGGATCGCCTCCGTCCGGTTGTGCAAGCCGAGTTTCCGATAGATGCTGGCCAGGTGGTTCCGAACCGTCTCATTACTGGTTCCGCGAGCCTGGGCGATGGCTCGAATGCTCTGCGCCTGGCCGACCATCACCAGGATGTCATGCTCGGCCGGCGACAGCTGCCGGTCCTCATCGCGCGGGGCGCCAGCCGCCTGACTGGCCAGCCTGGCCGTCACCGGCTGAAGCAGGTTCTGGCCGACCGCGTAGTTTCCCTCCAGCACCGCATTCAGTCCGCCAAGGAATTCCTCGACTGGCGCGTCCTTAGTGAAAAAGCCGGAGGCTCCGCACAGCAGGGAGGCCACTAGCAGCGGCACATCCTCACTCTCCGCCAGCAGGACCACGCGAGCCTCCAGGTTGTGCTCGGCCAGCAGCCCCGGCAACTCCGGCCCAGGCACCGGGTCGGCCCGCACGTCGCAGACGACCAGGTCCACCGGAGCCTCCCGCAGGATGCTGACCGCCTCCTGCGAACTCCGGGTGACCACGACCTGAGCCTGGAGCGGCGGGCTGGCCAGCAGTCGGCTCATGGCGTCCAGAAAGAGTGGCTGGCGGTCGATCACGAGGATGCGCACCGACCGCGGAGCTTCGCTCACGGTAACTGCCCCGTTCCGCATTCCGGGAACGATGACCACACTCCGACCGTAACTGAGCCAGCCTCCGCATGGAATGGGGCAGCCCTCCCACGCGTCAGGGACTGCACAGTCCCATCTGGGCCCCTCACTCAGCGTGACGAGACCGGACCTGCGTCTTAGTGATGTTCTCTGTGTGGTTTGAGAAAGGCCTGGTTCCCTTCCCGCGTGCAGGGACCGAATCTCCCTCCCCCCTGCGGGGAGGGGTAGGGTGGGGTCTTCCGAGAGGCTCTAGCCCGAGCGACGGGAGCGAACGCCTGACAGACAGCGCGCCCGGCTTAGCCCGGATCCACCGGGCTTAGAGCTCGATCAGCCCCTTGCGGACGGCGTACAGCACCGCCTGCGAGCGATCGTAGATCTGCAGCTTGGCGTACATGTTGCTCACGTGGTTGCGAACAGTCTTCTCGCTGATGCGCAGGTGATAGGCGATCTGCTTGTTGGCCTGCCCGGTGGCCAGCAATTTGAGGATCTCGACCTCCCGAGCGGTCAGCCCGTCATAGAACTCTTTGGGGGTGGTGGTGCCGGTTAGCATGTCCACCACGCGGTTTGCTACGGCGCTCGCCATCACCCGCTCTCCGGCCGCCACGGCGAGGATGCTGGACACAATAGCGGGAGCCTGTGAGTCCTTGAGCACATACCCGCTGGCGCCGGCGCGCAAGGCGTGCAGGACGTAGCTGTCCGCATCGAAGGTGGTGAGCACCAGCACGCGGATCTCCGGGTGCTCGTTCACGATCTTCCTGGTCGCCTCCACGCCGTCGAGGTTGGGCATCTTCAGGTCCATCAGCACGACATCGGGTTTGAGCGTGCCGGCCTGCTTCACCGCATCGAGGCCGTCGACGGCCTGTCCCACGATCTGCACTCTGGGATCCTCTTCCAGGAGCCGGGCCAACCCGGACCGGAACAGCGTTTGGTCGTCGGCGATCAGGACCCGGGCCACCTGCGGCGCAGCCTGGGCGGTTGCCATCGGACTCGGTTGCGATTGCATCATGCTTCCTAAGTAATCGTCCCGGCCGTCCCGTGTCAATAGTCCTGTTTCCCAGGCCGGCTGGGTCAAGCGGGCCAGTCCGCCGGTTGCCGGGGACCGTAGCGGCTTATCCGGCGAGGGAGACGGTCACCCGGGCCGAGTTCACCGCCTCGGCCGCGGAGATCGTGTTCTGGACCGCCCCCGGAAGACTGGCGATGGAGGCGGTTTCCCGCCGCGCGCGCCACCACCGCGCTACCTCAGACGGAAGCGCGTTCCAGGAGTCTGACCGGGCGCGCATGGCCTCCAGGAACGTCGTGTAGACCTGCCGCGTCCCCAGGTCGCTCAGGTAGTCCGGATGCGTGTTCACCAGGGCCATCCCGTAGTGCCGGCGGATGAAGTCGACCTTCTCCAGCCAGAGCCGGGGGGAAGTCTCGTTCAGGACCGACGTCAGGGTGAAGTCCTGCACCAGGGTGTACGGCAGCTCCAGGAAGCGTCCCATCTGGAACGGCCACAGACTCATGGTGCCGCCCGGGATCGGCTCGAACGGATCGGTGTCGAAGAATGATAGGTCGTACTCGATGTCCAGCGCCTGCATCCATTCGGGGTTTCGGTGGGTGCAGGGCGCGCGGAACCCGGCCGCTTCCAGTGCCCGAACGTGCCGGTTGATGCGTTCGGCGCGGCGGAGGAATTCGTGGCGCGACTGAAAGAGCTGGCCGTCATGTTTGAGACCATGCACGCCGACCTCGAACCCCCGCTCCCGGAGCTCGCCCATCAGGTCCAGGTCCAGCGGGTAGCGCTCGGCGACGAAGTTGAACGAGGACCGGAACCCGTAGCTGGCATCGATGTCGGCCAGGGCGCGCACCCGGCCCTGGCCGATCGCCGTCTCCACGTCGTGGGTGAGCACGAAGGCATACTGGCGCCCTTCCGGCCAGAAATGAATGAAGGGCATGGTGGTTCGGCCCAAGAGGCGCAGCACCTGTTGCGCTGCCGCCCACTGGAACCGCACGTACCGATCCTCGATCGGCCAGTTCAGGGCAGAACTGGTGAAGGCAGACCGGCCGCGCGACCGCCGGAGGATTAGGGTGAGCCAGCGCGGCAGGACGGGCCGCAAGCCGTAATACAACCGCAGAGCGCGCGACAGGCGCCAGTGGCCACCACCAAACTGCCCTTCGCCTAGCGTCTTTTGAAGCAGCGCCTGGATGTCATCGCCGGCGATTCGCGCCGCCTCTGGCAACTCCCCGGCGGCAACCGTGATCGCGGCAGCCCACTGGGCAGGGGTGGGTTCCGGTTCGCCCAGCAGCCGCCAGAAGGCGGCTGGCGTATTGGCCGAAAACAGTCCAGGATCGCGGAGAGATGTCCCGTCTCCCTCGGGCGGGGACAGGAGAGAGGGCACCGGCCTCCGCGCAACAGCGGGCGGCCGACTGGTGGAGGCGACACCGAGCGCCCCTAGGTATCGCTGCGAGGCACTCTCCCACTCCAGATCGGCCATCGCTCGCCGGGCGCGCTTCGCCTGAAGACGCGCCTGCTCAGGATTCCTGAGCAGGCGGCCAATCTGGGCTGCCAGCCCGCCCGCATCGCCGGGCTCAAAGTAAGCGACTGCATCGGCGGGCAGATGCTCCTCGATGCTCGGCAACCGGGAGCAGGCAAACGGGATCTCCAGGAAGACGAACTCGCACACCTTGTTGGGAAGCATCAACTCGCCATAGCCGTCGGAAATGATGGGCACGATCCCGATGGTTGCCCGCCGGACTTCCTCCACGGCCTGGCGCCAGGGAACGAAGCCGGGCGAAAAGCTGACGTGTCGCTGCAGGCCCAGCTCTTCGGTCAGAGCGACCAGCCTGGACCGGTACTCGCCATCGCCCAGGATCCGCAGCGTGAGATCCGGCCATTCGTGGCGCAGCTCCGCCATCGCCCGGATCGCGACCTGCGCGCCGTATCGCCCGATGAGGGTGGTGGGCAGGATCAGGACCGGCGTGCGCGACGGCACCGCGGCTGGGAGATCGCCGAGCGGGTGCGAGTTGGGCACCACGGTGATCCGAGTGGCGTCCAGTCCGCGCTCACCCATGATGCGGCGGAGGCGCTCGCTGACCGTGATCACGCGATCGGCCCAAGCCAGCGCGGCCCGCTGGAGCCGAGTCACCAGTCGGAGGCGGATATCGTCCGGGCCCAGGTGCAGGCGAGCCGCGGTCATCTCGGGCATCAGCTCGAAGACGAAGAAGATGACCGGCATCCGGCGCAGCCGCGGGACCAGGGCCGAGAACACCAGGAAGTCCGGCACGTTGTCGACCTGGACCACGTCGTAGCGCCGGCGCCACGCCAGGCCGGAAACCACGAACAGGGCCCAGAGGAAGAAAACCGCGTACTGCACCGGATACCAGAGCGCGGGCGACCGCCGTTCCTTCATCCGAATGCCGTAGACGCGCAGCCCCGCCTGTCCGGGCGGCCGCCGGCCATAGCAGACACGAGGGGTGGTGCAGACGAGGTCGACCTCGACGCCGTGGGCCAGCAACTCCGCCACGTTCCGGCTCACATTCGGGTGTCCCCAGAACGGGGGCTGCGTCTCGTGAGACGCGTACGGATGCTGGCTGACCATCAGCACCCGGCGTGTGGCACCGAGCGGAGGCACGGTTCCCAGGGTTTCGCGTCCCCTAGACGGCGAGCTGCCCTTCGGCCGGCTCGATGGCGGTCTCCACCGGCTGACCCCGTTGCGCCAGCGATCGGGTGGCCGCTTCCAGCAGCCGGATCACCCGCAAGCCCGCCTGGCCGTCAGAGAGCGGCGTGCGGCCCCCTCGGACACACTCCACGAAATGCTGGGCCTCCACCCGCAGGCCTTCGGTCAGGCTGATCTTGGGCGCCCACATGTCGCCACTCCGGTAATCGATCATGGATTTCGCGACCCGCTCCGGCCCACCATTCACCGTGACCCCCCGATCGTAGACCTTGACCTTCTCGCTGGGCTCCAGGTCGTCGTACACGATCATCTGGCGCTCGCCGCAGACGAGCGTGCGCCGGACCTTCACCGGGGCCAGCCAGTTGACGTGATGGTGGGCGAAGAGGTTGCTGCGGAAGAAGCAGGTCAGATAGGCCATGTTGACCGGCTGGCCCGGAATGTGCGCCGCCCCGGTGGCGGCCACCGCGCAGGGTGCCTCTCCCAGGATGAAGTCCATGATCGAGAGATCGTGCACGGCCAGGTCCCACAGCACGTTCACGTCGTGCTGAAAGAGACCGAGGTTGACCCGGACGGAATCGTAGTAGTACAGCTGCCCCAGGCTGCCGTTGTCCACCAACTCCTTGATGCGCCGCACCGCATCGGTGTAGATGAACGTGTGGTCGACCATCAAGACCAGGTGCCGTCGCGCCGCCTCCTCGATCAGCCGGATGGCCTGCTCGGAAGTGGCCGCCAGGGGCTTGGCCACCAGCACGTGCTTGCCGGCCTGGAGCGCCTCGAGGGCAAGCTGGAAGTGGGTGGACACGGGGGTCATGATGATCACGGCATCCACCGCCGGGTCCGCGATCAGGGCGTGGGAGTCGAGGCTGGCGGTGATGGCCGGGTAGCGGGCATGGGCCTGGGCCAGCTGGCTCTCCCGGGTATCACTCACGCCCCAGACCTGGCATCCCGGAAGGTCCCAGAAGTTACGGACCAGATTGGGACCCCAGTACCCGTAGCCGATGACCGCTACCCGGATGGCGGGGGCGGAGCCGGGCGCCACGTCGGCCGACGGCGCGCGGCTGGCGAAGGTGGCGAGCCGTCGGATCGGACTGGCTTCCTCGGGGGACGTGATCTGGACGGCCACTCCATCTATCTCCGAGCCCAGCGTAGGTGCCACTGGCCGTAGGTGGGAATGGGCGTTCCGTGGAAACCTCATCGTCCAGTACCACGGTGAGACACGGGGGCTGTCCCACGCTCTGAGCTAAACGTCCCGGGACATGTCGCCTCGTCGTCCCGGTCCGCCCACTCGGGCATTGCCTGTTGCCCATTCAATGGGAGCCCGGGTGAGCGGTACGCTCAGTCACAAGCACATGTCGACGCAAATCCAGGCTCTGGCGGGATCGCCCTCCCGGTGGGGGGTGCGTGAGTGGACGGTCTATTCCGTGCTCAAGCGCATCGCCGATGTGGCCGTGAGCCTCATCCTGCTGATCATCACCGTCCCCGTGTGGATCGCCATCGCCATCGCCATCAAGCTGGACTCTCGTGGTCCGGTCTTCTTCGTGCAGGAGCGGGTCGGCTTCAAGGGCCACCGCTTTCCCTGCATCAAGTTCCGGACCATGCAGGTCGATGCCGAGGCCAGGTTGGAAGAGATGCGCCGGCGGGGCGATGTCGTCGGGCCGGTCTATAAGCTGCGCCGCGATCCCCGGGTGACGCGGGTGGGTCGCGTGCTCCGCCGCACCAGCCTGGACGAACTGCCCCAGCTCGTCAACGTGCTGAGAGGCCAGATGAGCCTGGTCGGCCCGCGGCCGTGCATCCCGGCGCACGTCCAACAGTTCAGGTCGGAGGACCTGATCCGGCAGACGGCAAAACCCGGGCTGACCTGTCTGTGGGTGATTCGGGGCCGCTCCGACGGCACGGTCGAAGGCTGGATGGCCGCCGATCGTGAGTACATCAGCCGCCAGTCGTTCTGGCTGGACGCCTGGATCCTGCTCAAAACGGTCTTCATCGTCCTCAGCTGTCGCGGCGCGTATTAACAGGGCCATGCAGGCCCGGGTTTGGGGGCACCGTGTCGCGGACCGTCCTGCCCGCGGCTGACGTCCCGGCTGCCGCCGCGGATGCCGAGTGCCCAACCGACCTGCGGGCGTCCATCACCATCCCAACCTACAATCGTCGAGCCCTGCTGCTGCAGACGCTGGCCAGCCTGGAGCGCCAGTCCGTCCCGCCCGACCGCTACGAGGTGATCGTGACCGTGGACGGATCGACCGATGGGACGGTGGAGGCGCTGGCGGCCCTGCGCCCTGCCTACTCTCTTCGGTGGCTCGTGCAGCCAAACCGTGGAGCGGTGGCGGCCGCCAACGCCGCCGGCCGCCAGGCGCGTCACGAAGTCCTGATCGTGCTCGGGGACGACCAGCTGGCCTCGTTCGATCTGGTCGGTGCGCACCTGGCCGCCCACCGCCTCGGGGTCGTGCTGGTGCAGGGCGATTACCCGCTCGCCCCCGGCCATGGCGCCAGCGGCGCCTCGCTAGCGTACGAGCGCGCCCGGCGCCGGGCGATGGCCAGCCTG